>JAUWBY010000305.1 GCA_030609605.1 Candidatus Eiseniibacteriota bacterium | reverse complement strand
CAGGGACGGCTCGGAGGTTACCATTCGCTTCCCGAAGCCGCACGTTTCGGCTGTGAACTACGAGCTTGGTGAACGCCTTATGGCCTTCTTTGACGAGTTCGTGGAAGCTGTGGCGCCCGGAGAAGACGGCCAACCCGGTCTTACCATGGCTCGGTACAATCCGACCCGCTTCCATCGGGCAAGAGACGTCGCTGTCAACGAGATGGCGCTCGTTGGCCTTATTCGTTCCGGGCTTCTCAAGCGTTTTGAGTCTTCCGTGTTTGCGTTTCGGGAAACACTCAGAAGGATGCTCGAATCGCACGACAAATTCCTGGCGGCGCTCGACCGCGGGTACGTGGCATTGATGAAGGACCTCGATGAGTGGAGTCTCGGCGACAGCGACGACGAGCTCGACAGAATCCTGGCAGATGGGGATTCGGAGCCTGCCGGCGACTACGATGTGGAGTCCCTCCGCGAAGCAGTAGAGGCCGACAGGGTCGTTCTCGAACGATTCCACGCTCGTGTTGCCGATCTTGAGCACGATGAGGACCCCAAGCTTAGGCGACTCGAAGAGGAACTCGAGAGGATAGTGCAACAGGCGGAGAAGGAGTCCTACGGAGACGAGGACTTCCGTGAGAAACGAAAGGTTATCCTCTTCTCCTACTATGAAGACACACTCAACTGGGTCGAGAACTACCTGCAGGCCGCGCTCGAGAGAAACCCCGCTCTAGCGAGCTACCGGGGACGCATGGTCTCGGTGAGCGGGACCGAGGGACGCGGCGGCGTCAGCCGGGAGAAGGCGGTGTTCGGATTCGTTCCAGTGTCATCTGAGGCGCCGCCTGCTACCGAGGACGTGTTCGACATCATGCTCTCCACGGACGTACTCGCTGAGGGAATGAATCTGCAGCAGTGTCGGAACGTGATCAACTTCGACCTTCCCTGGAACCCTATGCGCCTCGTGCAGCGGCACGGGCGCATAGATCGGATCGGAAGTCCTCATGAGGATGTCTACATTCGCTGTTTCTTTCCAACAGCAGAACTGGAGGCGCTGCTTGCACTCGAGGAGCGCATTCGTCGGAAGCTTGCTCAGGCCGCTGCCACGATCGGGATCGAAAGTGAGGTCGTGCCCGGTGGGGCCGTGAGCGATCGGGTCTTCAGCGAGACCAGAGCGGAGATCGAAGCTCTCAGGCTGGAAGATGCGCGGCTGTTCGAGACGAGCGGTACTGATCCCGCAGCGCTCTCAGGTGAGGAGTATCGGCAGGAACTCCGGAGAGCGATGGGGATTCTGGAAGACGAGATCAAGCGACTTCCTGCGAGCGCTGGGTCGGGCTTTGCGGGAGGACGACGCGACGGGAATTTCTTCTGTGCACGTGTGGGGGAGAGGGTGTTCCTTCGGTTCATCCGGCGCGGCGCAACGATGGAGGAGTACGAGAAAGAGCAGGGCGCTTCTTCCGGGGATCGTAGGGCTGAGGAGCTGGATGCACCAGTTGTTGTCGGCGACACCCTGACGTGTCTCAAGCTCATTCACTGCGAGGAGCTGACGCCGAGGGATCTGACTGAAGCCGATCATGCGGAGGTCTACGAAGCCTGGAGCGTCGCCCGGCGCGACATTCTTGAGGACTGGCAGTGGTTTACGGATCCTGCGAACCTGATGCCCAAAGTCGAGCGGCTCTTTCGTAGGATGGCTGAGCACGTCCGACGTTATCCGGCTGATCTATCACAAGAAGAACAGGATAGTCTCATCGAGACCCTGGAGGCGCCGTGGGACATGCGTACGCGGCGGGCCTTTGGCGGAATCTTCGATCCTGAGGCAAAAGACCCCGACGAAGTGACCACGCGTATTCGGGAGATGGTCCAGGAGCGGGGCATGATGCCTTTCCGCGTTCCCAAAGCCCTTCCCATCATTAGCGAGGATGAGGTCCGGCTCGTGTGCTGGATGGCAGTGAAGCGATAGAGAGATTCCCAACGTGACTGGTTGATTGGCAGAACCCACGCCATGGTTCGCTCAAGCGAGCTTTACGCCTCCGGGTTCCGGGTCGGTCCGTCGTAGAACCTGCGCGTGGGGTAGGCGAAGTCGATATCCGGGGCCGCCGAGAAGCGGTCCAAGACATCTTCCCATATGGCTTCCTCGGTGTTGCGGCGTTGGCGCGGCAGACACAGGTAGCGGATAGTCAGAAGCACGCCGCTGTCCCTGACGACTGTGTAGACGGTCGGGGTCAACGTCGAGTAGGAGATCATGAATCTCTTGCTCGCTTCCTTCACCGTTTTCTCGGCACGTTTGCTTTTCTGGTCGTCGTGTGCCGTAGCGACCTCCTGCAGGATCTCCTTCGCCTTCCGCCAGTTGCTCTCGAACGTGACGAGCACAGGTATCTCATTCCAGATGTATCGAAACCCGTGGCCGTAGTTCACAAGTGGAGCGGACAGGAGCATTCCATTAGGAACGTGAAGAACGCGGCCGGTGCTCTGATCCGCATCAACCCAATTCCCGACTTCCATGAGGGAGAACTGGAAGAAACGGATGTCGATGACGTCACCTGAGAACTCCCCGATCTGAACCCGGTCCCCTACAGTGAACGGCCTTCGCGACACGATAAAGACCCAGGCAGCGGCGTTGGCGACGAGGTCCTTGAGAGCGATTGCGATACCCGCCGAGAAGAGTCCCGCGTACACTGCAAGCGATTGGAAGCCTGTGAGCCAAATACGGCCCACAAGCAGAACTCCGAGTGCGGCCGCCACGTAGCCTGAGATCCTGCGCCACTCGTAGCGCGTTCTGGCATCGTCGGTTCTTCTCCAGACGATTCGCAGCACTAGCGGACGGGCGGCCCAGAGGACCAGCAGAATGGCGGCGGTGTTCGCGAGATTCAGGGACGTCTCGGTCGTGAGACCGGTGACTGATGCGATCCACACAGCAAGTTGGTTCATGGCCT
>JAUWBY010000162.1 GCA_030609605.1 Candidatus Eiseniibacteriota bacterium | reverse complement strand
ATCGGATCGTGAAACATCTGCCCGAAGAACTCAAGGGGCAGCTGCCGTCACCGGATGAGATAGCCAAATTGCTGGAGGGCGTGGAATGAATTACTGCCTGGCCCGGCACGAGATTCATGTGGCGCTGGAAGAGATCAATGCCGAGGTAGTAACACAGGTGGCGACCATCAAGAAGAACTTCGAGGAGTTGGGGATATGAATTGGGAGATCCTGCAGCTTGGCGAATTCCTGACGCTCAAGAGGGGCTATGACCTGCCTTCGTCACAGAGGAAAGAGGGAGATATTCCAATCGTCTCCTCGTCGGGTATCACCGGCCGTCACAATGTTGCGAAGGTTGAAGGTCCAGGTGTGATAACCGGCCGCTATGGCACCTTGGGGGAAGTGTTCTTCGTCAAGGAGGATTATTGGCCATTGAATACGGCGCTCTATGTCCGAGACTTCAAGGGTAATGACCCTCGATTTACTGCCTATTTCTTGAAGAGCGTTCTCACGGGGACTACTAGCAACAAGGCCGCAGTCCCAGGCGTGAACCGAAATGACCTACATGCTCGAAAGGTCTGCGTCACGACAGATGCAGGTGTGCAAACGGCCATCGCCTCCATCCTCTCCGCCTACGACGACCTGATCGAGAACAATCGGCGGCGGATTCAGTTGCTGGAGCAGGCGGCGCGGCTGCTCTACAAGGAGTGGTTCGTCCACCTACGCTTTCCCGGCCACGAACACGTCACCATCACCGACGGCGTGCCGGAGGGGTGGGATAAGAAGACCGCATTTGACGTGATGGATGTTCTCAGCGGCGGAACGCCCAAGACGAAAGTGCCAGACTACTGGAATGGCGGGATTCCGTTCTTCACGCCAAAGGACGCGGCTGATTGCGCATACGCTTTCAACACGGAGAAGACGCTGACCGAAGACGGCCTGCAGAACTGCAACAGCAAGCTGTATCCGAAACACACGGTTTTCATCACGGCGCGAGGAACAGTCGGCAAGATCAATCTCGCACAGACTGACATGGCGATGAACCAGTCGTGCTATGCACTCCGCGCAGGGCCGCCGATCAACCAGTACTATCTCTACTTCGCACTCGTTGATGGCGTTGAGCAGTTCCGCAGTCGAGCGGTCGGTGCTGTGTTCGATGCGATTATCCGGGACACATTCAAACTGATCCCGTTTGTCGTTCCTGATAGCAAACTCATCCGTGCGTTTACGGACTACGCCTCTCCAATCCTTCACCAGATAGACATCCTTTCAAACGAAACGAGAAAGCTGCACCAAGCCCGCGACCTTCTCCTGCCGCGCCTGATGAACGAGGAGGTGGCAGTATGAGCCTCGAAGGCCAGAGCATCGATCGCAAGTCATTACGCGTGATCTTGGGCAAGACGGCGGGCTGGCAGGAGAAGGGCGCTTGCTTCGGAAGGCAAGGTTCGATATGAGGGTGAACGGCGCTGGCGGCGGTATTGGCTTGCTTGACGGGCTATTGAACAGGTGCTGGGAAATCTGCCCTCGAACCACGAGCGTTTTGTGTAATAGGCGGGCTGTGTTTGGTGTAACCTCCGGCTCTACAGACAGTTGTCTATGTGACAATGCCCGGCCAATTCTAGTGTTCAGGCTTTGCGTTGTTCTTTAGTGGAACGTAGAAAAGGAACAAAGCACGAGCTTGGAGAGCAAGATGACGGAGAACTCATTGACCGCCAAGACAAGAGTCTTTCTCGAGGAGATCCGTGGGGGGTCGGAATGAACCCCGCTCCGTACACCGAAGACACCCTCGTCCAGCAGACCACGGCCGAATACCTGGAACAGAAGCTCGGCTGGGAGTCGGTCTACGCCTACAACAACGAGGACTTCGGACCGGACAGCCTGCTGGGCCGCGCCTCCGACCACGAGGTGGTGCTGACGCGCACGCTGCGTGAGAAGCTCGTCGAGCTGAATCCGGGTCTGCCCGACGAAGCCTACGACGATGCCGTGCGGCAGATCACCGCCACCGTCGCCTCGCAGACCATCGTAGCCACGAACCGCGAGAAGCATGATCTGGTGCGTGACGGTGTGCAGGTTACTTCCCGCAATGATCAAGGCGAGCGCGTGCGGCAGCGGCTGCGGGTGTTCGACTTTGCCGAGCCTGCAAACAACCACTTCCTCTGTGTGCGAGAGTTGTGGGTCCACGGCGATCTCTACCGCAAGCGACCCGACATCGTGGGTTTCGTCAACGGGTTGCCACTTCTCTTTGTCGAGTGTAAGAACATCCACAAGAACCTCAAGACCGCTTTCGAGAGAAACTTCTCCGACTACAAGGACACCGTCCCGCACCTCTTCCATCACAACGCCATCGTGATGTTAGGAAACGGGGCGAAGGCGAAGATCGGCTCGATCACCAGCAAGTGGGAGCACTTTCACGAGTGGAAGCGCTTGGCCGAAGGGGAGCCAGGCGCGGTGGACATGGAGACGTTGCTCAAGGGCGTGTGCGACAAGCGGAACTTCATGGATCTAGTCGAGAACTTCATCCTCTTCGACGAGTCCTCCGGGGAACCGAAGAAGGTCCTCGCCCGCAACCACCAGTTCCTCGGCGCTAACCGGGCCATCGAGGCGGTGCGCGAGCGTAAGGAGCGACACGGCAAGCTGGGTGTCTTCTGGCACACTCAGGGGGCGGGTAAGAGCTACTCCATGGTGTTTTTCACCCGCAAGGTGCACCGGAAGCTTGGTGGCAACTTCACCTTCCTTGTGCTGACCGACCGCGCGGATTTGGACACGCAGATCTACAAGACATTTGCCGGCTGTGGCGTGGTGGATAACGATCGCGACCCGTGCCGCGCCTCCAGCGGTGAGCACCTGAGCCGGCTTCTGGCGCAACACAAATCATATATCTTCTCGCTCATCCAGAAGTTCAATCAGGACGTGGACCCCGACGAGGGTTACACGCAGCGCGACGACATCATCGTCATCACCGACGAGGCGCACCGCACGCAGTACGGCACGCTGGCGCTCAACATGCGCAACGCCCTGCCGAATGCCAGCTACATCGGTTTCACCGGCACGCCGCTGTTCAAGGATGACGAGATCACGCGACGGGTCTTTGGCCAGTATGTTTCGACTTACGACTTCCAACGGGCGGTGGAGGACAAGGCTACGGTGCCGCTCTACTACGACGCCCGAGGCGACAAACTTGGCGTGGCCATCGGCGACCTTAACGAGCGCATCGCTGCGAAACTGGAGGAGTTGGAGAGCGACGACATCGATGTCCAGCAGCGACTGGAGCGGGAGCTCAAGCGCGACTATCACATCATCACCGCAGACAAGAGGCTCGACCAGGTGGCGCGGGACTTTGTGCAGCACTACTCAACGGCGTGGGAAAGCGGCAAGGTGATGCTGGTCTGCGTCGACAAGGTCACCTGCGTGCGGATGTACAACCGGATTGTGAAGTACTGGGATGAGCGCGTCCGAGAGATCGAGGCCGAGTTGGCAGGGACATCGGGCGAGCAAGAGGAGATCTGCCTTCAGCGCCAGATCGATTGGATGCGGGAGACGCGGGCGGCGGTGGTGGTAAGTGAGGAACAAGGCGAAGTGGAGAAGTTCCGTAAATGGGATTTGGATATCATTCCACACCGTCGGCTCATCAAGGAAGGCATCGACCTGCCCAAGTCGATGCGCTGCAAGCCTCAGTTCCGCAACATGCAGCGCATGGAGCTGGACGAGGCGTTCAAGGAGGAGGAACACCCCTTCCGCATTGCTATCGTCTGTGCCATGTGGTTGACAGGCTTCGACGTTCCGAGCCTATCCACGATCTATCTCGACAAGCCACTCAAGGCGCACACCCTCATGCAGGCCATCGCCCGCGCCAACCGGGTGCACGAGGGCAAGAACAACGGCCTGATTGTTGATTACTGCGGCATTCTCAAGCATCTGCGCAAGGCGCTGGCGACCTTCGCCGGCACGCTAGCCGGTGGAGAGGGTGGCGAGATCGATCCGGCCAAGCCTGAAGAAGAGCTGCTGGCCGATCTGGCCGGGACCATCGCCTTCGTGCAGGCGTTTCTCGACGAACGGAATGTGTCACTGCATCACGTGATCCACAAGACCAGCTTCGAGCGCAACGCCGCCATCATGGCGTGCAAGGAAGCGGCCAACGAGAATGATGAGACCCGCAAGCGTTTCGAGGTGATGTGCCGCGAGGTGTTCAAGAAGTTCAAGGCGTGCATCAATGTCAAGGGTGTGAACGCACACCGGGCTGACCGCGATGCGATCAACATTGTCTACAAGAGCCTCCAGCAGGACCGCGAGCAGGCGGATGTCACAGACATCATCCGACAGCTGCACCGCATCGTCGACGAAGCGGTCTATACGATAGGCGACGGAGGGGCTGTGGGACCGGAGCTATACGATATCAGCCGCATCGACTTTGACCGGCTGAAGCGGGAATTCGAGCGCAGCCCGAGAAAGAATACCACGGTCCAGAATCTCAGGGAGGCCGTCGAGCAGCGGTTGCAGCGGTTGCTCCAACAGAACCCCCTGCGCACCGATTTCCAACAGCACTATGAGGAGATCGTGGCTGAATACAACCGAGAGAAGGACCGCGTGACCATTGAGCAGACCTTCGAAGCGCTGCTCAAGCTTGTTCAGGAACTGGATGAGGAAGAAAGCCGGGCGGTCCGAGAGGGCCTGGATGAAGAATCGCTGGCAATCTTCGACTTGCTGAGGAAGGGCGAGCTGGGCCCGTCCGATGTCAAACGAGTCAAGGGGGTAGCAGTGGATCTCCTCCAGGCTCTGAAGAACGAGAAGCTCAGAGTCTACGGCTGGCGGGACAAGGAGGCGACGCGTGATGCCGTGCGCGCGGCAATCCTCAACTTCCTCTACAGCGATGAGACAGGTCTGCCGGTGGCTTTCTACACAGAGCAAGAAGTGAAGCAGCGAACCGACGATGTCTATCGCCATGTCTATCGCGCGTATCCGGAAATACCGTCGCCGTACTACCCTCCATCAGCGGAGTGAGCTACGGCACCACTCTGTGAGACTTGCCGTGAGGGAGAGAGCCCCGCTGACAATGACCGCTATCGTTCTGGGCATCATCTCTCTTATCACCATACTGTTCGGCTTCGCCACGCTCTCTGACATCGGGCACGGTGAGGGCGATCTGGCACTCGAATGGAACGTCGTCCGAGTCATGTGGTTAACTGGCGTGCCCGCGCACACCCACGCTGCTCAGTGGGGCGTCGCCCTCGCAGGGCGAGTGGACCTGACGATCGACGGCGTCGAGCACACATACATGACAGGCGACCACTACTTCATTTTTCCTTGTGAATATGTGTTTGGCTTCATCTGGACCACGTCCTCTCATGTGCACCCCTCCTAGGCGCGCATTCTACCACCGCAGCTGGAGAGGACATTTTAGCTTTGCAGTTACGGAGGACATTTACGCTTAGCTTACACAGAACCCCAGCTGATCAGCGTCAACTAGTTCTTTCGCTGGCGACAACTATTTCTACTGCCTCTGAGGATTGCGACCTGGCCTTCTTCCTCGACTGCTCGAGCCTGTAGCTGGGGAGATTCAGTTCCAGGATGACGCTGTGGTGGACCAGCCG
>JAUWBY010000358.1 GCA_030609605.1 Candidatus Eiseniibacteriota bacterium | reverse complement strand
GGTGGATGCGGTGAAGGAGCAGACGAGCCGCCTATAACAGGGGGGATTCCGATGACGAAGAAGCTTCTGCTGGCGGCTGTGGTTCTGGCAACCGCGGTGGTGCTGACCGGACAGGGTTGTGGGGGTGGGGGGGAGAGAGCCGCAACGCTCACCATCTGGGAGACCTACAACGACGAGGAGCATCCGGTTTTCAAGGAGATGGTGCAGCGTTTCGAGGAGGCGCATCCGGGGGTGACCATAGACGTCGTAAGACTACCGTTCGCAGGCGCGGAGCCGAAGCTCCAGACGGCTCTCACGACGAGGACCGAGCCGGATATCGCGCGCGTCGATGTGTCGTTTCTTCCCAAGCTTGCAGGCAAGAACGCGCTCGCAATCCTCGATGACTATGTGCCGGAGGAGTTCCTGGCCGATGTCTTCCCTGTAGCGCTTAAGAGCTGCATGTATGAAGGCTCCCTCTACGGTCTTCCGGATCAGACGAACGGTCTCTGCCTTTTCTACAACAGAGAGCTTTTCCGCGAGGCCGGGCTCGATCCCGACCGCGCGCCGACGACCTGGGACGAGCTCATCATCTATGGAAAGAAGCTGACACGACGCGAAGACGGCGTCTTTGGCCTGGGGCTCAGGAACTCGCTCTGGTGGTCGTTTCCGTTCTTTAATACCTACGGGGCCGAGTTCCTGTCTGAAGACGGTACCAAGTGTCTTCTGAACAGCCCTGAGGGCATCGCGGCTTTCCAGCTCAAGGTGGATCTTTTCGAAAAGCACGGCATAGAGGGCGGCGCATGGCGCGCCGGCGGCATTCAGAACGATCTTGGCTTCCAGAACGAGCGCTATGCGATGATAATGAATGGGCCGTGGGCCGTGAAGAGCCTGAAGAGGACGGGCATCGACTTCGGCGTCGGCCTGATCCCGGCGGGGCCGGTGGGCTCGCACACGAATGTCGGCGGGAACGATCTCGTCGTATTCAAGTCGTGCCCGAACCCGGAACTCGCGGCTGAGTTCCTCATGTTCGTTGCGAACGAGGAGAACCAGCGGAACTGGGCGCTGACCCTGGGACAGATTCCGGTCAACCTGAAGGCCATGGACGCGATCACGTCGGAGGAGCATCCATATCTGGCGGTCTTCGTCGAGCAGATGAGGACAGCGATCCCTCGACCGCCCACGCCGTACTACCCGGAGATCGAGAACCTGATGATCCCCGAGATGCAGGCGGCCCTCGACGGATCGAAGACGGTGAAGGCTGCGCTCGACACTGCCGTCAGAGAGATAGACAAACTCCTGGCCGGAGAGTAGGGCAAAGGCCCGACCGATTGGAACCGAGCGGAGCAGTCGAACTACTGGAGATCATGACAGGGGGGAACTATGAAATGGATAGCGACGGCGCTGATGTTCTCAGCGCTCGTGCTGTGTCCGGCAGCGTACGGCGCGGATGTACTGTCAGTCTGGCAGGATCCGGCTGGCGACGACACGGGTGATGGTGACTACGTCTACCCGACCAATCCTGCTTTCGGGGAAGGTGGCGAGGCCGACATTCTCTCTTTCTCGATCGAGAAGGAGAATGGGAATCTCATCTTCGTGTTCCATATGCGTAGCCTCGTGGATCCGTGGGACATCGGGAACAGACTCACGATGGTGGCCGTGGCCATCGATACAGAAGAGGGTGGCGACAAGGAACTCCGGCGCAACGCGAACGTGCTTCTCGCGGCGCCGTCGGAGTACCAGATCTTCGCAGCCGGTGAGACCGTAGCGGTCATCGATGCGGAGTCGGAGCTGGTCGATATCGGTGCGACGGTCGCAACGGATATGGAAAGCAATACCATCCGGATATCAGTTCCCATTGCGCAGATAGATGGGGCAGCATTGGCGTGGCGCTTTACACCCGTGGCGGGGCTTCAGGACGACTACGGAGCCGGTGGAATTGGAGATTTTCGGGAAGTCAAGGCGAAGCCGGAGGAATGGCGTGGTGGGGGCGGGCAGGATCTGGCGATAGATCCAAATGTCTACGACATTATCGTCCCGGAAGTGAAGAAGCTCTTCGGTTTCTTAGGCGGCAAGCAGAGAACACAGGAAG
>JAUWBY010000331.1 GCA_030609605.1 Candidatus Eiseniibacteriota bacterium | reverse complement strand
GGCTGAGTATGACGGATATATTCTGCCCGGGGGATTCACGTACCAGGATCGCGTGCGAGCTGGGGCGATCGCTGCGAAGGACCGAGTCGTGGACTGTTTGTTTGAAGAGGCGCAGGCGGGAAAGCCCATCATCGGAATCTGCAATGGCGCGCAGATTCTCCTCGAGTCGGGGATGGTTCCCGGGATTGCACCGGGGAAGGTTGAGATGGGCCTCGCGCGCAACATCATGCCGGACAGGGACGGCTACTACACGCGGTGGACCCATCTGATGATCGAGTCCGACTGCTCGTGCGTGACCTGTGTGATGAGCAAAGGGGACCTCACGTGCATCCCGATCGCGCATGCTGAGGGGAGGTTCGTAACGACTAGCGAAGGATTGATAGATGATCTGTTCGAGAACGGCCAGGTTGTGATGACGTACGCCGGGCTGAACGGGGAGGCGGAGCCCGCGTTTCCCTACAATCCGAACGGATCGACGCGCGGAATCGCGGCGGTCTCGAATCCGTCCGGGAATGTCGTTGCTATGATGCCGCATCCTGAGCGGGCGGCCCGGCTGGCTCAGGTTCCGGAGTCGCTGCCGGGACGCTGGGGCGCCGAGAGACGTGATGCTGTCGGCAGTCATCGGATTCTGACGGAGCCCGGTCCCGGAGGAGAGATCTTCAAGTCACTGGGCGCGTTCATAGCCGAGCGATTGCGTGGGAGGGGAAAGGCAGCATGATAGAGCGAGTCGTACTGACCGTCGCCCTCAAGGTGACAGATAACGAGGCTCTCTCAGCGCTTGAGGCGCTGCAGACCAAGATGGACATGGCGGACTCGGTTGTCGGTCTGGTTCGCGAGGTGCAATGGGAACTCGAGGTGGAGGCCGACGGACCGGAGTCCGCGCTACGGGTCGTCACGGAGATCGTGGAACGCACAAACGTGTTCATGAATCCCAACAAGCACCGGAGCACCCTGACGAGCGTGCCTCATGCCTGGGATGGGCTGGATGACGATGAAATCGCGATCCTCGTGACCGACCGCGATGGCGCCGAATCACTCGCCGCGCTCGCCGCGGCCTCGCGTATCGGTGTCACGGGACTGATCAGGGCAAGGCGACGAATCCGGTGGCGGGTGCGCCTTGCTGAGGCGCCGTCACGCGCGCAACCGGGACTTCTCCCACTCCTGCGAAAGATAGGTATAGCATCGGACCGCGGAACGGGCCTGCTTTCGAATCCCCACTCTCAGACCGCGCTTGTGGCGTTCCCCTGGGGCGAGGAAAAGCCCTTGGAGGCGTGATGCACGCGTGGTAACATCCATCTGCTGTGGAGAACTCAGGGGAATCACGTCTAACCCACGTGTCAAGGAGGTTAGGAGTGCCGAGAATAGAGATCGACGTCGATCGGTGCAAGGGGTGCGAGTTCTGCATCGAGGCTTGTCCGCAGAAGATCCTCAGACTCATGGAGGGCTTCAACAGGATAGGAGTCCGCGCTGTTGAGATCTTCGAGCCGGACAAGTGCACCGGGTGCACCTTCTGTGCGATCATGTGTCCGGATCTTGTCATCGAGGTCTTCAAGTAGATGGTCTCTAGGAAGGCGATTCCCTTGGGAGCCGTCGCCCTGCGGAGGCCTCGTTTCGAGAGGGGCTTGGCATGAGTGAAAAGGTACTGATGAAGGGCAACGAGGCCATTGGTGAGGCCGCCGTTCAGGCGGGCTGCCAGTGCTACTTCGGTTACCCCATCACGCCGCAGAACGAACTCACCGCCTACATGTCGAAGAGAATGCTCGAAGAGGGCAGGGTCTTCATCCAGAGCGAGAGCGAGATCGCGGCTATCAATATGTGTTTCGGGGCTGCCGCAGTCGGCGTTCGGACAATGACGTCATCATCCGGACCAGGCATCAGCCTCAAGCAGGAAGGCATATCGTACATCGCCGGCGCCGAGCTGCCTGTCTTCTACGCCAATGTGATGAGGGGTGGCCCGGGTCTCGGCAATATCGCGCCGTCGCAGGCCGACTATTTCCAGTGCACGCGAGGCGGCGGACACGGTGACTACAGGGTCATAGTCTATGCTCCGAGCGACGTGCAGGAGCAGTACGACTACACGATGCTCAGCTTCGATCTGGCCGACAGGTATCGCATCCCGGTGATGCTGGCGACGGACGGCATTCTTGGGCAGATGATGGAACCGCTTGTTCTTCACGACTACAAGGGCCCAGGCGATCTCCCGTCGAAGGAGCCATGGAGGCTCGGTGATCCTGCCACTCAGGAGCCCATCTGGATAACGTCGGTTCGTCTCGGTGAGGGGGAACTCGAGGAGCACAACCTCAAGCTTCAGAAGAAGTACGATGAGATACTTGAGAAAGAGGTGCGCTTCGAGGAAACTGCCCTGGACGATGCCGATATCGTCATGGTTGCGTACGGAACATCCGCGAGAGTTGCGAAATC
>JAUWBY010000216.1 GCA_030609605.1 Candidatus Eiseniibacteriota bacterium | reverse complement strand
TCCGTCGCCCGAGACAGCAGAATGTCGCGCGCCTTACTGTGATTGCCATCTACCACCCACCGGTCTGACTCTGCGTGCTTCCAAACAGCCTCACGGAACTCCTCAGTCGGGCACTCACTCCAATTCGGTCCCCAGAACACCGTGTCGAGTTCGACATGCGGCAAGTCCAAGGCCTCAGCAATGCGACGAGCGAGCGTGGTCTTGCCTGCGCAACTCGTCCCGATGACGATGACACGTTCCATGTCCCGTCAGTTCCCTCCCGATGGTTCAGCCAGCAATCGCGGTGTCTGGCTAACACCGACTCGATATCTGGGAATACACTCCGCCGCCTATCCGTGCAACCTTGTGCTGCCAAGAACGCAGAAGGCGTCTTGGTCGTGCGCCGTTGACCAGCCAAGCACGCAGCACTGATCGCCCGCAACCCCCGCTTGCCTCCGTGTTTGACTTGCGCACCCAGCCCGCTAGTGTGGGCGGGGTCTGGCACGGAGATCACTCGCAGTCCGAGCCTCACCGCATCCCGTTTTCTTGGCTCGCGTCCACCATCGTAGCTACTCAACCCGATCCTATCAAGGGTCAATGGCGAAATCCGCGAACGCGGGGAAGTAGTCCAGCACGAGAACGCAAAAGGCCGCCGGGGCTCTCCCCGACGGCCTTTCTGAGATCTGGTACCCCCGGCAGGATTCGAACCTGCGGCCCTCGGTTTAGGAAACCGATGCTCTATCCTACTGAGCTACGGGGGCATTCCTGCATACTCTACCAGCTATTCGTTGGCTTCGCCAGAGGTAGCGCGTCTCGCATCTACACGGGCGAGTATCGAACCGGAGGAGCCCACGGGCGGTGCTACTCCCAGTCGCAGTCCACGGGCAGTCCTACTCCCCGTCGTAATCCACAAGGCTCGTGATCGCTTGCCCCTGCAGCTTCTCGCGCCCATTCAGGAACGTGAGATCGATCAGGAACGCGATGCCGACAAGTTCGCCACCGAGTTCCTCAACGAGTTCCACAGCGGCGGCCGCCGTCCCGCCGGTCGCGAGGAGATCGTCAACTATGAGAACACGCTGTCCCTTGCTGATGGCATCCCGGTGCATCTCGATGGCATCGGTGCCGTATTCCAGCTCGTACTCAGCGCGCACGGTCTCCGCAGGAAGCTTGCCGGGCTTCCTCGCCGGCACGAATCCAACGTTCAACCGGTAGGCCACGGCTCCGCCGAAGATGAATCCCCGTGCCTCGATGCCGACAACGATGTCGATCTCGTCACCCTCGTACTGCTTCACGATCTGATCAATCGATTCGCGGAATCCTGCGGGGTCTCTGGTCAAGGTCGTTATGTCCTTGAAGATGATTCCCTCTTTCGGGAAGTCGGGCACGTCGCGAATCAGATCCCTGAGGTTCATTCGGTACTCCCTCGTGCGAAAGCCGCGGCCGCCCACAGGGGCGACCTGATATCTCCTATGGCAGGTAGTCAAGCGGGTCTACAGCTCGTCCCCTGTGACGTACCTCGAAATGCAGGTGGGAGCCGGTGCTTGTTCCGCTGGTACCCACGTAGCCGATTGTCTGTCCGGTCGTGACCCGGTTTTCAAGCTTCACGGCCGCTCTGCTGAGGTGCGCGTAGACTGTGATCAATCTGTTGCCGTGGTCGATCATGACTACTGTGCCGTAGCCGGTCATCTTCCCGGCGAAGACGATTTCCCCTGCTGCCGCCGCGAGGACGCGTTCCTCGCGAGCCCCGTCGATGTCGATCCCCTTGTGGAAATCCTCGGTCTTACGGATCGGGTGCCTTCTCGGGCCGAAGCCGCTCGTTACCGAACCCCGCCCCCGTCCCGCGAGCGGCCAAGCCAGGTCCGCGTCAAGAGCATTGCCACCGGTATCAGCCAGCGCCTTTGGGACTTCCCGTTTTTCAGAAACACCCGGTATCAGTAGCTTCTGCCCGGGCTGGATTATGTAGCTCTCGAGGTCGTTGGCCTCTACCACCTCCGACACCGACACGCCGTACGTCTTTGAGATCCTCCACAGTGTCTCCCCGGCGCGAACTGTGTGGTGGATGCCGTCCCCGGAAACGAGCGAAGGAGACGACGTGACCTCACGTCCGCGACTGGAAGTGAGAGGCGTACACCCAGCGGAACCTGTGAGCACGACGATCGCAGAGAGCACGGTGATCATCGCGATACCACGAGCTTGTGAGTGAGTGATCCGCATGGCTGGCCCCAGCCCTCAGAACTTCACTTCGAATGTTTCGAATTCGCCCGTCGCGCTCTTGCGGACGGCGTGGCAGCCGCGAACTGAGCTCGAAGCCGGTCCCGTCCCAAGCTTGCCCTCGAGGCGATCGAGTGCGGCGGGAGTTCCTTCGGCGACGACCTCAACGCTCCCGTCAGCTCTGTTGGCCACCCAACCGGTGATGCCAAGCGCCCGGGCTTCCGTGAGCACGAAATGGCGGAATCCCACGCCGTGAACCTGACCTACCACCCATGCGCACATCCTCTCTGTGTTCACTTCGCTGACTCCCGCGCGCGTTCGAATGCCAGTCGAACGGCCTCCTCGGGCGTCGCAGCAGGTATCACACCCGCCACGTCGCTCCAGGCTCCGAGTGCCACGATCGGGATGTGACTCTTGACGGCAGTGGCTATCTCGGAGAGCGTTCCTTCCAGTCCCGCAAGTGCTATGACGGCGTTTCCGGATAGCACGTTGATCACATTTCTGGCCTGCCCCATATCGGTCACGATCGGTATCGTGATGTACTCGTTTGCATCAGTCGCATGCAGACCGGGCAGAATGCCGACGGTTACACCGCCGGCCAGGTGGGCGCCACGCGAAGCAGCCTCCATGACTCCTCCGAGCCCCCCAGAAATCAGAATACCGCCCCCGCGAGCAATCTCCTGTCCTACTCGCTCGGCCAGAGAGGCGGTTTCGGCGTCACAGCGGCCTCCGCCGACCACCGTGATCCTGACAGGGCGAGATGTCAATCTCGTCCTCCCCTATGGGATGGTCGGGGCGAGAGGATTTGAACCTCCGACCTCACGGTCCCGAACCGTGCGCGCTAACCGGGCTGCGCTACGCCCCGACAAGACCATCCGTATCATTCAAGAACAAACATAATACACTAGGATGAGAAGAGATGCAAGAATCCCTGAGTGGCCCCGCTAACTACCAGGCCTGCGAGCATGATCCCCAGCAGTATCGCCGGAATTGCGTATCTACGCCGGATGCCGAAGAGAAACGCTGCCACGGCACCCGTCCACCCGCCCGTCACGGGAAGAGGAATCGCCACAAAGAGGACAAGTCCGAGCGCCTCGTAGCGCTCGATCATTGCTCCTCGCTTCTTGGTCCTGGCGAAGAGCCAATCGAAGAAGCGGTCAAACAGTCTGAAGCGCCTCAGATAGGTTGCGACAGGATCAAGGAGAAAGAGGATGGGGATAATCGGGACGAAGTTGCCTGCGACGCATATGAGATAGGCCTCGCGCCACGGTATGCCCCAAGAGAGCGCCAGCGGCAGCCCTCCCCTGAGTTCTGCTATCGGCAGCATCGAGATTACGAATGCCAGCGCTTCTTTCGGCAGGTCTCCCCACATTTCCACCAGGTGTTCCACCACTCTTGTGCTCCTTGCCATTGTCTGCGTGGCTCATCAGTGGGTGTCCCGTGAGTCGCAGTGCTGTTTCAGTTGCCGGCCTCAGCCAGTGGGGAACTCCCACGCGTCCTTGCCCACGAGCGGGACGAATGCGCACCCTCCTTCATCGTGTTCCTCGATGATCCCATCTCGTTTCTCGACGATCCTGAGCTGCTGCATCGTCCTGGGGCCGACCGGAATGACGAGAATTCCGGGATCGGCAAGCTGTTCGAGGAGGCTAGCCGGCACGGCCGGTGAGCCGGCCGTAACGAGTATCCTGTCATAGGGTGCGAACTCCTTCCAGCCTATCGTTCCGTCTCCGACGATGATCGATACGTTTGTCAGGCCGAGGACGTCAAGCGTCTCACGGGCACGCGTAGCGAGCGTTTCGATTCTCTCGACGCTGAAGATCCGATCGGCCAGCTTCGAGAGCACGGCTGTCTGATAACCCGAGCCCGTACCTATTTCCAGGACCTTCTCCTCTCCGGTGAGGTGGAGCGCCGCCGTCATGATGGCCACCATGTATGGTTGCGAGATGGTCTGTCCCTCCCCGATCGGGAGCGCGTGATCCCCGTATGCGGACGCTTCCATCCCGCGTCCGACGAACAGATGCCTTGGCACATC
>JAUWBY010000239.1 GCA_030609605.1 Candidatus Eiseniibacteriota bacterium | reverse complement strand
GTAAGAGGGAGTCCACTTCCCACCAGACTCGATGTGAAATATACTCGGCTCAGTTATGTTCACGCAGGCGCGAAGGAGCTTGATCTCCTTTTCCGCCTCATTCATAGCTTGGTGAAGGGGAAGATCAGTCACCTCCAACTGGATAAGAGTCGGGTGGTAAGGGTACTCCATCCCATTGGCTCGGAAGATTCTTTCGCCCGCGCGAAGAGCTGCAGCCATGTCAAGACGTGTCGGGACGCTGTCGTCGCTGTGAAAATCAAGCTGACGGTTCAAGCCCGCCACAGAACGAGGATTGATCCCAGACATGCGAGTTGGGACAACGAAGGTGTGCGTTGCTAGCGTAGTTCGTCTCGAGTGGGAGGCGATGTGCCCCCTAACGGTGTGGCACAGACACTCTATCGAACGATCCCCCTTTTTGGCGCACTCCTCTAACGATTGTCCAATCACTACGCGCGTCCAGAACGTATTGCTCTCCACAACACCAGAAACTCTAATCTCGATACAAGCGGCGATTTCGTAGAGCAATCCCGCATCATTGAAGCTGCTGAGCTCATCAAGCGATCGTCCTTCGTCCAGAATTCCAAACGCGCGATCTAGAAGTTGATTTAGAGGTTCCGTTTTTTTCGGAACTCGCACTTCGACTAAAGAGTTGCTTCCCATATCTTGTCCTTAAAGACATGACGGACGAAAGTCTTGTGTTCGTAACTCTCAAGCATGCTCGCCTACTCCTCCTCGAACTCGTGAGCTTCGAAACCAATGGTGCGGCAGTTCTCGTTGACAATGCGCTGCTTGTCCTCAGGTACACCCTCTGGCGCCTCAATGCGAATCTCCATGATGACCTCTACCTGTGCATCTGGAAGGCCGCTCAGGTGTGAGAGGACCTCCTCGCCGATCTGCCCGGCAGCGGTTCCGAGCCGGAGGTGATCGAGGGGTACTCTGCCGTAGAAGCGCTTAGGCAGGATCTTCTCAGGTCGAGGTTCTGGGGGCTGGGGAAGCTGTTCACCTTTCTCTTCGTTACTTGGCGTCAGGCCATGCTCGCCTTTGGGTGTTTTCTCCTTCTGTTCTTCCTCGATCTGTGTTTGTGCGACGTCAGGTTTTACCAAGAGTCCACCGGGGGACACTGCATGCGCACCTTGGGCAACCAGACCACGGTAACGTTGCTTGGCCTCGTCGAATCCCTCTGCGTAGGCAAACCCGTCTTCCTCCCAGTTCAACTGCTGCAGACCGTCTTCGGCTGCGCGCACCAGAAGCTCAGGGCTCCGTAGACGCGGCAGGTAGAGATACCGCGCGAAGTGCTCGGCAAGCTGTGCTAACGATACATGCCCGGCGGGCCACAGTGGAATCTCATCGAGCTTCAGACGGAGGATCGTTGCCCCCATCTGCGTCCACAGGAGCTGCTCATTCACAAGGCGCTTGGCCGCTCGCACGGCCAGCGATCCATCTCCTTGCAAGCGGAGCGCCCGCCAGGATAGTTCGCGGTCACCATTCTTCTGCTCAGGAACGAGCACCCAACGGTAGGCCTCAGGGATGCGTTGCTTGATAGTTCGTTCGGCGTCTTCTCGGCGTCGCTGAGCCTGCCGGGACTGATACTCGTCAAGGTTAAGAACCGCCTTGTCTTCCTCAATCGACCTCCAAGCCAGGTACAACCGCACGGCAGCACAGAGGTCCTCCATTCGACCCGCATCGGCGACCGAGAAGACGAGGGTGTTGCGGTAGCTCCGTGGCGATTCTCCTCGATGGTCGAGGATCTCCTTTGCTTGGCAAAGCGCAGCGCTCTCTTCACTGCGATTGTCATACGGCGCCTCTGGCCCAAGGATCACTAAGCGGGCCTCTTTTTCGTCGGGGACTTCTGCACTGCTGGCCGGAAAGGCATGGACGCGAGCGAACTCCCCCCGTTGCCCCTGCTGTTTGCGGATCCAGCGGCGGATCTCCTCGAACACCGCCTCATCGCTGTACTGCTCGGCCCGGTCACGCGCCGTCCGGGCGACGTTCTGATGCGTGTCGTACCAGTACCTTCCCTGGTCGGAAAACAGATACGTCGTATGGTCAACGAGCCGTCGCAGCGCGTCGCCGAACGTCGCCACAGACTCACCAGGTTGCGTGCACCCGAGTTTCACACGGCGATCGTCGATCCCCCGGTTGGCGGTTCCCTTTGTCGGTGCAGAGCCGAGGTAGATCGTTCGTGCAGCCCGGCGGGTAGCCGAATACCGGCCGATCGCCGGGTTCTCGTTGTCGAGGCGCAGCGGTAGGGAATGCGGTCCGTCAACATCCTGGTCGATGATGGGGATCCAGTTGTCCTCCAAGTAGCGCACCAACTCGTCGCGCACGTATTGGTCATCGATTGGAACCGTAGCCGGGAGGATCAGGAGGTTTCTATCGTCACGCTCCCACAGCGCATGGATCGTCTTGGCCATCAGGCGCAGCACGCCGCGCGTCCGTTGGAACCGATCGAGTGTCGACCAATCGTTGTACAGACGATCGAACAACTCAGGATGGATCGGATAGGCCGTCTTCACGCGACGTTCGTACTCCCCTTCGCGGCATTCCGGTGGGAACTCGGTTGAGTTCTGACCGTACAGCTCGCTGAACGCACGCGCCACGGCATCCCGCGCCTTGAGCTTCGCCGGATCGGTCAAGGGCTCGAACAACCGGCGGCGGACGATCTCGAATCCCTCTTCCGCGCTTGCAGGGCGCCATGGGGAGTCCATCCGTCCCAGTACGTTGGTCAGCCGTTCGAGGGCGATCTTGCCCGCTTCGCCGCCGATCTCGTTGTCCGATGCCGGAATGCTCGCCACGAGCAATGCCCCTGGGATCGTACGCACCGCCTCGCTCAACGATTGAACAAAGCTAAACGCGGCATCAAAGTTCCCTCCGGGGAGTTCGTCCTTGCCCAGAAGCAGCCGCACGTAGACGATCCATTCATCGATCAGGACCATGCACGGCGCCGCTTCCTTGAGAAGTTCCCTTAGGCGATCCCCTCCTGGGCTCACCCCGGCTTCGTCCGCTCTTGCTACCTTTTCGTATCCTGCCTTTCCCAGGAGCTGCCACGCCATCTCGCCCCAGAGGGTGTTGACTTCGGTACCGTCGGGCTTGGTATTCGAGTCGGCCGGGGAAAGGGCCGAACCAACCAGAACGGCTCGATTGATCTTCTCCGGAACGCTCGTACCGGCCTCCTGGAGGACAGCGTCGAGTCCGGGCAAGTCGACCGGCGCCACACCGGATGTGAGGTGATAGAGCGCGAGGAGCGAGTGGGTCTTCCCGCCACCGAAGTTCGTCTGGAGTTGGATGATCGGCTCCCCATCGGCAGCCGCCAAACGGCGGATCGCGCCGACCAGTAGCCGCTTGAGTCCCTCGGTGATGAAGGTGCGCTCGAAGAAGTCGTGCGGATTCTGGTACTCGGCCGTTGCTTCGCCGCGATGAACCTGAGCCAGATCCGCAGCGAATTCCGCCTGCTGGTAGCGACCAGAGGCCACATCCGGATGGGGTGTAATCACCTCGCGCCATGGAAGGAGGCCACCCTGTGGTTGACCTTCCGTGCTCGACTTGGCCGCCTTGCGGTGTTCTCGCCGTGCTTGCTCTTCGTAGCGAGTGCGTTGCAATTCCAGGACCTCGTGGTAGACATCGTCGGCCTCCAAGGCCGAGATGTCGCGGAGCAGCCGGGTTGCCGTATCGCCGGCACGGAGCGCATCGTCGAGGCTGAACGGCTCTTGATGCGCCCAGCGGTTGCGCACATCGCGCAGTTCGCTGACGTAGCTTCGCTGCGTATGGCCGAGCGTCTTTCTGAAGACCTCGTGCCACTGGTCCCACATCAGCCGGAGGAGGCCGGAGGTATCCCAATGGAGCCTGCCGTCCTTGGTCTCGCTGACGATCCCGGCTGTGACACCTTCCCATTTGTCACCATAGACTGCTTTGAGCTCGCGCTCGACAAACGGCGCCAGCCCTTGATTGAGAAGC
>JAUWBY010000112.1 GCA_030609605.1 Candidatus Eiseniibacteriota bacterium | reverse complement strand
GTTCTACGACAACTACGCGGCCAGCCAGGTCCGGTTCAATAACTTCGTCTACATGGGTGGGTCACTGCTCTGGGAGGCCTGCGACCAGGGATGGAGTTACGGTTCGATGGAGACGGCCGGCATTGTGCTGCCAGGCAACGTCGGGACGGTGTACGAGTACTGGCACTACAACTACATCCCGAACCCCGAGCTGCCTCTCGTGGCCGGACTCCCGACGACCATGGACCACAACTACGCAAGCCACGAGAGCTTCTCGAATCTGCCGGACGGCACGACCGTGTACTGTGTGGACCAGTCCAACAACCCGACGCTCGTCGAGTACAGCCTGGGCGCGGGCTGGGTGGTCATGAGTGGTCAGCCACTCGAGCACCAGCACGTCTACATCTATGGGGACAACGACATGGAAGAGCTCCTCCCCCGCATCATATCCTACTTCACGGGCGTGACGCGGAGCAGTCCGGTGAGAAGCGCTGTCGAGATCTCTCCTATGTCGACGAACGGCCAGTAGAGAACTCGGCGCCCCGGACTTGCGGCACAAGCCGCGGTTGCCACACGTTCAACAATCGGGTAGGGCAGGGCCTCGCGGCCCTGCCCTACTACATCACCGGCGAGGCATGGAGACCACGGTGGGTAGTTGCCGCTCTCGCTGAAGGCGATGATGCAGTCCCCTACTCGTACCTCAACGCGTCTATCGGGTTAAGACGGGCAGCTTTGCGGGCAGGATAGTAGCCGAAGAAGACCCCGACCGCGCCGGAGAAGCAGAAGGCCAGAGCCACGATCGCCGGTGAGATGATCGTCGTCATGCCGACGACACGATCCAGGAAGACAGAAACTCCGACGGCCAGCAGAATTCCAACGGTCCCGCCGACGAGAGCGAGAACAACGGCCTCCGTCAGGAACTGCACCAGAACGTCGCTGCCGCGCGCGCCGACGGCGAGACGTATGCCGATCTCCCGCGTCCGCTCGGTCACAGACACGAGCATGATGTTCATGATCCCAATGCCTCCGACTACGAGCGAGACGGCGGCAACAGCCCCGAGCAGCAGTGTCATCACGCGGGACGTCTCGGTCGCGGTTTCCAGAAACTCAGCCTGACTTCGCACACGGAAGTCGTCTTCCTCGCCGGGTTCCAGATTGTGCTCTTCTCTCAGAATTGCGGTCAGCTCTTCCTCTGCCGCTCCGGACACTTCAATCGACACGGCGCTCGCAAAGATCCTGCTGATGTAACGACCGCCGGCCAGACGATAGAGCGCCGTCGTGGACGGCACCATGACGACATCGTCCCTGTCAGACCCGTAGGCCGACTGTCCCTTTGCCTCGAGAACCCCGACCACCTTGAAGGGCGTGTTCCTGATCCTTATCCTCTCACCGACAGGATCGGAACCCGGGAACAGATTGTCGGCAACCGTCTTTCCGAGCACGGCCACCTTCGCCTTGGCTCGCACATCTCTCTCAGTGAAGAACTCGCCCGACACGGTGTACCAGTCCCGAATCTCCTGATACTCCGGGTCGACCCCCTGAATAGAGGTGTTCCAGTTGCTGTCACCACCGATTATCTGCGCGTTCACACGCACCTCGGTGGACACGGCGGTGACGAGGGTCGCCCTCTCCCGGATGGCATCCGCATCGTCGAGTGTGAGGCGGTTCTGCGAGCCCGCCCCATGGCTCACCCCGCGTGACCACGACGAGCCTGGAAATATCATCACCATGTTCGCGCCCAGTGATGTTATCTGCGCTTCGATGTCTGCCTGCGCACCCTGACCGATGGCGACCATCACTATGACCGCACCGACGCCGATAATGACGCCGAGCGAGGTCAGGAGACTGCGCATCCTGTTCCTGGTGAGACTCTTGATAGCGATCTTCAGCAGGTTGCGGAGTCTCATTTCACCTGCCCCCGACATTCACGGCATCCCGGATGATAGCGCCGTCCTTCATCTCGATTATCCGCCTAGTGACCTCAGCAATGTCGTGCTCGTGCGTGACGATTATGATGGTGATACCCTGCGCGTTGAGTTCGCCGAAGAGCTCCATTATCTCGAGGGACATGACGCTGTCGAGATTGCCGGTCGGCTCATCGGCCAGAATGATCGATGGTCTGTTTACGAGTGCCCGTGCTATCGCCACGCGCTGCCGCTCGCCTCCGGAGAGCTGATTAGGCTCGTGAGTAATCCGATCTCTCAAGCCCACGCGCTCGAGCGCAGCCACGGCTTCCGCCCGCGGGTCCTCTATGCGACGGGTGCGATCGTACAGGAGCGGGAGCTCAACATTGTCGAGAGCCGTCGTTCTGGGAAGAAGGTTGAACACCTGGAAGACGAATCCTATTCTGGTGTTTCGCACTTCAGCAAACTCGTTTGGGTTGAGTTCGCTGACATCCCTCCCATTCAGAAGATACTCACCCGAGGTCGGGTGGTCCAGACAACCGAGCACATTCATGAGCGTCGATTTCCCGGAGCCCGATGCACCCATGATAGAGATGAACTCACCGTCTTCGACGGTCAGATCAACCCCTCTCAGGGCGTGGACCTCCACCTCTCCCATCTGATAGATCTTCGAGATCCCGGATGCTTCGATTACCGCACTCATCGTGCCTCGCTGTCGACTTGGATACCCGTCGTTGCTCCCCTGCCTGTGCAGAGCTAGCGGCGCCTTATGGCTGAACTGAGGGGATTCGAGCTCCCCGAAGAGTCGTCCTCATTGACTTTTGTGATAGCGTTCGTGCCTTCGGTGATACCGCGCCCATCCACGATCTCCGTCACGCGTCCATCGGTGGCCCCGGTGCGAACTCTGGCCACGCTGGGCCTGCCCTCGTCATCGAGATACCACAGCCGAGCCGCGGCACCGAACGCATTGCCGCCTCCCATGCCGGAGCTACTCCCCAGGCCTGGGCCGTTTCCCGGCGAACCATGCCCGCCGGTCCCCGCTGCACCCGGTGCTCCTCCGCGTTCAGCACTCATCTCCTGCCGCTCTGAGTCCGACATGTCCTTCATGCGCTCCTGCATCGCCGACCGGAACTCCTCGATCATCGATTCGCTCGGCTGGAAGCGCAGGGCCACGTTCGGAACAAGCAGAACATCACGGACCTCATCTATCATGAAGTCTACCGTCGCCGTCATTCCGGGATAGAGCAGATCTCTGTCGTTGGCGGCATCTATTACGACAGTGTAGTTCACTACGTTCTGCACGGTCTGTGGTTGAAGCCACACTTGACGAACGACACCCTTGAACTCCTCATCGATGTAGGCTTCCACGGTGAAGCGAACGTTCTGTCCTTCCATGATCTGCCCGATATCGCTCTCGTCAACAAGCGCCCGTATCTCCATCTTGGAGAGATCCTCCGCGATGATGAAGAGCGTGGGCGTCGAGAAGCTCGCCGCGACCGTCTGACCAGGCTCGACACTCCTCATAATAACAGTCCCGTCGATCGGAGATCGGATGACGGCATACGAGAGATTCGCCAGCGTTCTGTCCAGCGAAGCCGCCGCCGACAGCAGGGACGCTTCTGCAGATTTGGCGCTCGTCCCGATGTCTTCAAACTCCGCATCACTGATGAGCTTGTTGCTGAAAAGCTCGTACGCGCGCACAAGTTCCCTGTCGGCCTGCTCGCTCAACGCCTTCGTCCTCATTACCGAGGCGCGAGCATCGCGAACCGACGCCGATAGCATCGTCGTATCCAGAACCGCCAGGACCTGCCCTGTAGTCACGCTCTCGTTGTAGTCAACAAGCACGTGAGAGACACTACCCGACACCTGTGTTCCCACCTCCACCGTCCCGACCGCCGAGAGCGTGCCTGTGCTTGTAATAATGTTCTCGAGATCGCCCCGCGTAACCTCGACGAACTCGTAGCGTTCAGCATCCGAGCCGGCACCTCCGTTCCGCAGCGCAAGTACGACAGCAACGACAACCACGACGGCTGCCAAGGCTATGACAATCCACTTCTTCATGTGTGTCTCCCGACTTCTTACCGACAGTGTCCTTCCTGCTTTGCAGCTACCCTAGCACGTCCGTGACTCGTGCACCAAGCCTCTTGCCTCAGCGAAAGACCAGCGTTCGCCCACGATCAGAACCGTTCGCAAGGAGAACTCCACGCAGCTCCCTCCACACGTCGGAAGGGATCGTCGCTTGAGTCAGCGACAGCTCGCGCGTCACCGTGATCCACTCCCCGTCCTCTTCCACGCTCAGAGTGAATTCGCCACATGGGCAACTGACGGTGGCAGGTTCTGGTAGACGAACGATCTCGAGATCCCCAACTTTGATCCTGAACGTCACCCTCTGAGAGATCACCGAAGGAAGGAGCACGGGTGATTCGCGCCTGGGTGAGTATGTGTGCACATCTCCGGGAAGAAGGTCGATCACACCACCTGACGGGTCGCCTATCTCGAGCCACGTTCGCCCGTCATCGTCAGGTTCGGGAAGCGTCATCGTGAAGGAGAAGCCGGCCACGACCTCTTCATTCCTAAGGACGGCAACGTTGTGCTCCGTGATCTCCGATCCGGCCAGGACGCCGTCCACAACTCCACCGAAGAAACCCGCTGCCTCGCCCCCCAGCCCGATGATGCAATCATACGGGCTGAGAAGGCCTGAGGCGCGGAAGAACCCCTCACCCACCCATTCGTCTGCATCGTCGCACTCGAGAGAGATGACCAGCTCCAGCCGGTTGGAGTCACCGAGATCACCGACCCCCAGCGCAGGCGCTGTCCATTCGCCGGGCACCCACACCGTGCGCCCCACAAGAGGCGACCTGCCGTTAGTCAGGTGGCCGCTCACAGGATCATAGTACGCGTTCAGACCGTCGCCGGTGACGCGGAGCGCAAGACCGCTGAAGCGCAAGAGCGATGGCACATCGGCGTCAACTTCAACAAACCCGCGGCTGCGGTAGACCGGACCTACGTCACACCCCACCTCCTCGAAGAGAGCAAGGGCAAGCACCGCACGGTCGAGCCTGTGACCGTATGCTGTCTCCCACGTTCTCGATGCCGGGCGCGGCGCGAACTTCCAGAAGCGCTCATCGTACCGTATCGCTCGCGTCGTCTCACTCACGTAGTCGACCACTGCCTGCGCTCTTTCCGGAAGGTATGGCTCGTGCTTCACCAGCGCCGACATCGTATCCCGGATGACCTCCGTGAGCTCTGCCACTGCGTCGAAATTCCCAAGAACCGCGTCTCCGAGCTCGTCCCAATCCTTCCACGTGGACCAGACCACATAGGGGGCGACGGCGGCGGCATCGACAATGTGTGGCCGCGGGAGCCGACTCACATCGTTCATCTCCCATGTGAACGCGTCCCGACCGCTCTTGACGCTGTACGCCGGCTCCGGAGCGCCGTTCCCACCCGCGTACTCAAGCCGCTCGCCAGAGGGAACACTGACCGAGTACCGAACAACGATAGCCGGGTCGTCGCGCTGGAACACCCAGAGACCATCCGCGCCGACACCGTCCGGACGGGACTCCGTGGTCGTGTAGATGGTCTCAATGATGCACGGGATCTCAACACCGTCGTGAAGGAGAACCGTCTCGCGGATCGTGAGATAGTCGTCGGCCCGTCCGAGCGCGCTCGGCGTCGTTTCGACGACGGCCGTCGGGCTGATCGCTGACTCGTGCGGCCACCAGCTACCGTCACGCCAGGTTCTGAGTACACGCACCTCGAGCGATGTGGTCTCCGTGTTGTACGGCACTCTGAGGTCGGCATACTCTTCGATTCCGAGCTCCGTAGAGATCCAGACCACCTGATGGAACGTCATGCGCAGGCTCCCGTCCACGCGAACTTCAATCTCGCGACCGTCATAGAGAACGACTGCATCCATCTCCGACAGGTCGAGAGACGATTTCGCCTGTGACATGAGCTCGCCTATGTCGAGCCCCCCCGCAGAAGCAAGCGGCTCCGCGGCACATTGGTGTGGAATGATGAGAACGAGCGCGAGAACAATAGCGCAAACTCCGGCGCCGCATGCAAGAACAGCGGCGAGAGAACGAAGGTGCTTACCTGCGTAGTTGGTTCTCATCAGGAGTCATCTCCCTTCTCGGCGCGGTACGTCTTTCCGGCCCAATCCAACGCCTCATCTACCGCGGCCTTGAATCCCTCGAACCCGTCTGACGGAATCAATCGTCTGCGCGCCTCAAAGCGCTCCGTCACGGTGAGCTTCCGACCGTCCGCCTCGCCTTCGGCCTTGAAGTAGGCGAAAGTCTCGTCGATCTCCTCGGACGACGGAGGATCATCTATCGAATACCCTCTCGGAAGTCGAATCGTCTCTTCTCCTTCGATCAGTTGCGTGAACCAGAGGAAGATGTCGTTCTCGCGTTCCTCTCCCCAATCGTAAACGCAGGATCTGCAAAGCCATCCGTTCTCTGTCGTGAGAACCGCCATTGGGCTTCTGAACTCGAGTCCGTCCTCGACGGGAAACGCGTACTCAGGGATTACGTACTCGACCTCGACCCACGCATTCCCGCTGAAATCGTCCACCGCACGGTAGTTGAGGTTGATGATCTCGATGCCTTCACCCAGCTCCGAGAAGTAGTACGCGATATCGTCCTCTATGTCCGTGAGCCTGCTCATGCTCACCATCCCTCTGAGTCTCGAGTCCATGACACCCGCCCCGGACAGCTTGAAGGTACCGCGCAGCGTCCCGTCCTCCGACAACTCCGCCTCATGCCGAACACTGAGAGGCGATCCCTCCGGGGGACTGTACGGAATCGAAGCGAGCGGCTCTCCGGCGGGCGTGCCTGTGAGGTACTGCTGTTCCATCTCAGACTTCGACCATATGTCGTTGTAGTACGGAACCCAGGTCGGGTCGTACATCTCGAAGCTGCCATCATCCTTCCTGAGGGCACAGACACAGTGGTTGAACTGGTCTGCCGGAACTTCCTCGATGCGGCTTCCGGCCATCGTCATGGCGGCATAGGAATCCATGCCGGCGGCGCGCATCATCGTGACAAGCATCCCCGCTATGTCCTTGCAGACACCGCTCCGCTGCTCAAAGATCATGGCGCCAGGATGGAGAATGAACCCCTCGCCCTCGCCCATCGTCTGCCCGCTGTACCGAATGTTCTGCGCGACCCAGTGAACAAGCACTTCTGCTTTCTCTTCCTCGCTGCCTCGAGCAACACCGGCGTCACGGAGGATCTCATCTACCTTCGCCTGGATCCCGGGAGTCACATCGAACTGGTCCTTGTTCACGTCGAAGAACCAACGGCTCTTGGCTTCCCAGCTCTCCACCGTCGCCACGACGACCTTGGGAACTCGATCGCTCATGTCCGGTGACCGCGGCTCGCTCGTGATCGCCGGGACATCCTCAGC
>JAUWBY010000036.1 GCA_030609605.1 Candidatus Eiseniibacteriota bacterium | reverse complement strand
CTGGTTGTGGGGTCCCGGGTCACGGAGGATGGTGGTGGGATGTGTGGATTCCTTCTGTCACAGGAGGGACCCCGTGCAGAACGACTGGCGGACAGTCATTATACTTCGGGGACAGCTCTCTGTCAAGCGGGTTGAGGGTATCTGCAGGTGGCGCGAAGTGTGATGCGACCGCCCTAGGATGGCAGAGACGCCGTGCATCCGGATGAGATCCGGTCAGACCTTAACCGGCGGAATCACTCCTCGTTCGACGGCGGTCATGAGAAACGGCTCCGCTTCTGCCTTGCCCTCGATGTAGTCATCCATCCAACCATCCGGGACGGGGATGGCTTCGTACAGTTCGGCTCGCCGTGCTTCGAGCAGGAGCGGGGGACGTTCCATGAAATCCGCGGCAGAACAGACCTTCCCGCCGGCGCTCTGGGACAGCTCTTCCAACCACTGAGCGCCGGTTTCACTGCGCATGAGATGATGATCGACGATGAGTGTGCCCACGCTGTTCGCAAGACGCAGGGCGTTTTTCCAGGCGCTTTCCCATGAATGACTTCCCAGAGAGTTGAGATAGAGCGGTGGGCCGCCTGTCAGGACGATATTGGGTCGCCACCTGATGATCTGATCCACGGCCTCGCTGTTGAGTAGCTGGATATCCGAGGCATGTACGAACCCCCCGTCCTCCAACTCGATGCGGGTCATCATGACCGTTCCCAGATGAGCGTTCGCTTCGCCATGCAGCATGGGTGGTGAAAAGGACAGCAGACCTTCAGTGCGGCCTTCGACAACGCGCAGACCGCCTCCCATGAGTTCCTGCAGGTCCTGAAAGCGGCGGCGCATCTCAGGATGAGACTCGTCGCCGTTCTTGCTCCAGCTGCGAAGCTCCGAGAAACGCTCCGGCAGCGTTGCGAAGGAGAGCTGGAAAGGATTGGCGTCTCTGAGGGGAACATGATCACCGTGAAAATGGCTGAACACGACATCGGTGGCATCATGCAGCAGCTTCACAATGCTGCTGCGCACATGCCGGCCGACGGCTATCTGCACGGGATGAGGGTGGTAGCCGTGGCGGTAGGAGCCCAGA
Organism: Candidatus Eiseniibacteriota bacterium; assembly: GCA_030609605.1. Lineage (GTDB taxonomy): Bacteria > Joyebacterota > Joyebacteria > Joyebacterales > Joyebacteraceae > Joyebacterum. The sequence continues at coordinate 12,977 of JAUWBY010000036.1, read as the reverse complement.
GCGAGTCCCGGATCGATGACAATGCGGCGACTGCCCACGGTCACGGCACAGCACAATCCGCGCACTCCGAGTGACTCAGCGGCAACGATCTGGATGTTCTTCATTGCTCTTGGGCCTCAGTTCCTAATGCTTCGTGGCTCGCTGGGACGGGCGGTTCATGCTACTCTCCCAGTCACCGGGTGTCGAAATGCGCGGGTCTCTGGATTCTACACGCAAGGGAGTGGTTTATGAACCCGAAAGCACTGGAGAAGATCAGCTACGGGATGTACATACTGACCTCGAGGAAAGACGGCAAGCTCAACGGGCAGATCGCCAATGCCGTTCTGCAGGCAACTGCGGATCCGGTGAGCATCACAGTGTGTGTCAGCCACGACAATCTGACTCACGAGTTCATCGAGCACAGCAAGGTCTTCACGCTGTCGGTCCTGTCGGAGAATGCTCCGATGAGCCTCATCGCCGGGTTCGGATACAGGTGCGGGCGGGATTTCGACAAGTTCGAGGGAGTCAGCTTCAAGGAAGGTCAAAACGGCGCCCCGATCGTCCTGGATTCTGCCGTGGCCTTCCTGGAGTGTGAGCTGATCGACCAGATGGATCTGGGTAGTCACACGATGTTCGCCGGCAGGCTCATCGGTGGAGACGTTCTATCAGACGAGACTCCGATGACGTATGTCTACTACCACACCGTCAAGGGCGGCAAGTCACCGAAGAACGCGCCCAACTACGTTCATGTGGAGAGTAGTACTGCTGGGGCCAAGGTCAAGTCAGGGAATGGAAGGGCGTGAGGAGCATTGGCCTTACTATGACTTCATCCTTTCAAGACACAGCGTCTCCGGGAAACCCGGAACGGTTCAGCTTGGCCTTGCAGTTGAAGACAACAATCGCGATTCTCTGACACAGCTTTCTGCTTCGTGCTTGCCAAGAAGTGCAAAAGATGCTAGCCTCGCTGTTGTGAGCCTTCGTGGAACGATCATGGCGACAGGTTGACAGCCCTACCGCGATCCGAGGTCGCGGGCGAGTTCCGACTCATCCGTCGGGTTGCCCGCTGCGTCGGGTCGACAAGCGCCGGCCCACATTGTCTTCTCTCCATGGAATCCACAGCCGACCCTGAGCTCTCCAGGCACATGCAGATCTACCGCGACCCGAGGTCGTGGGCGAGTTCAGCACAACCGCAGAGCAACTGCGATCGTTCAGTGTCTCACAGTAGGAGGGGAGGTGAGAGTCCAAGCTAGCATCCGAGGAATCCGGCGGCCCGGGCGAAGCCCGTCCGACCGCCCTGACGCGCCTCGAGCACATGGGCCGGACCGCGCAGCAGGCAGTGACGCAGCGCACGGCTTGTATGTGAAGCGAGGTGCAGCGATGCAGGAGAAGATGGAAGGAGATCCAAAATGAAGGGCTTCGTATTGCTTCTGGCAGTAGTCCTCTTTGCCGCTCCGGCGGCCGTTGCGGACTGGGCCGTTGACGAGGGGTTCGAAGGTGGTTCGATTCCAGCCGGCTGGACTGTCATAGATTACGACGGCGACGGACTTGAGTGGGTCGCCTTCTCCCATGAGAACGCCCACAGCGGCAGCTGGATGGCAGCGGTGGAGGCCTACAGCAGCAACGACGGCGACGACTGGCTCATCACGCCGCAGGTGGCTGTGAGTTCCGGCGACGTGTTCACGTTCTATGCGAGGTCCTGGTATAGCACCGAGGACTTCGAGGTAAGGCTCTCCACGTCAGGCGCGGTCGTTGGTGACTTCGACTACCTTCTGGATACTGTCACCGGCGCCGGGAGTAGCTGGGTCATGTACGAGTACGATCTCACACCGTACGCCGGCCAGAACTGCTACCTGGCTGTCAGATGGATGGTGGACACATACTGCCTGCTGATCGACGACGTGAAGGTCGGTCAGGAGTCGAGCCCGGTAGAGGAGACGAGCTGGGCTATGATCAAGGCGATGTACAGATAGACAACGAAACATTCGGCAGGGGCAGCCTCTGTGGCTGCCTCTGCTGGTCCACTGCCACACGGCCGACGGACTTGCGTGTAGCGAGAGATCCCGAGGTAACACAAGCAAGACAATGGGGAGGTCACAGGTGAAGTTCATAGCATTGCTCTCGGCAATCATGCTGCTCGTAGTGCCGGCGGCTTTTGCCGAGACGACTACCAGTCAGGGCGCCGACAGGGCGGGAGACATAGGCATTCTGTCGATCGATCTCCCGACGGCATATCAACGTGTGGATGTAGATGTGTTCCCATCCGGAACGGTCAAGAACTTCGGCGCATCTGATATCACCACCGACTTCGATGTCACGTGTGTCATCACGGACGCATCCCTTGCCGTGGTCTACGCCGACACCATCGTTCACACAGGCACGATGGCTTCTGCGCAGACCAACCCCGTGACGTTCACGGAGCCGTGGCATCCGACCGAACTCGGCGAGTACACGGTGACGATGACGACGCTGCTCGCCGGCGACGAGCAACCGGCGAACGACTCACTCCAAGGCGTCACAGAAGTGGTGCCTCACTACGGCGCCGGCGGTCCTGACGCATTCGGCTATCGCTGGATTGACAGCGATGAACCGGACGGACCGGTCTACGACTGGATCGAGATCAGTGACACTGGGACGTCGACGATCATGTACGGTGTCCCTACGTTCCACGGTGATGACAATTTCTCGGAACCGATTCCACTTGGCTTCACCTTTCCATTCTACGGGTACGACAGAACCCACATGTACGTCGACACGAACGGCGAGATCCTGCTGGCCGAGAACAACTGGTACGAGCCCTATCCCGAGGGGGGTTGGGACAATGACGGCTTCATCTTCAACTACACCTACCCCATTCCCGGCTACAGCTACATGCCCGCGTTGGTGTCTCCGTACTGGGACGATCTGGAAGCGTTCGAGGGCCAGAGCGACGTCTATTTTCAGACCTTCGGTGAGGCGCCCGACCGCTACTGTGTCATCGAGTGGCACGACTTCGGGTACAACTACGGCGCATCAGAGGACACGACACTCACATTCGAGGCGATCTTTCACGAGAACGGTGACATCGTCTTCCAGTATCAGAATGTGAACATAGGGCACAGCGGTTCCGCGACCCTTCACGACAACGGAGCAAGCTCGACCGTCGCCATTCAGAACGATGCCGGTGATGCCGGCCTGTGCTATCTGCAGGAGGTCACTGTGGGCGGCCAGTACCTGGGTGTTAATCCTCCAGGTAATCTGCTCACAGACGGTCTTGCCATTCTGTTCTTCGCGGGTACCGACGAGCAGCCGCCCGTCTTCAGCTACGAGGAGATCGGCAACACGTTCGACAGTACTCCCGCAACCGCCATCATGATCAACGATATGTCGACCGTGCTGACGGACTCGCTTTACTACAATTATGGCGAGGGCTGGATGGCGGTGTCCCACTCGAGCTTCGAGGCGCCTAACATCTACCACTATGTGCTTCCCGCAATCCCGATAGGCCGCCTCGTGGAGTACTACTTCGTCGCGACAGACGGCTCTGTGGCCGCGAACCGAGGCATGTTCCCGATTGGCGCACCGGGTGAGTGCTATTCGTTCAGGACTCTGCCGACTCACGATGTCGAAGTTCTGCTGGCCCATCCGGGCACGGTTCCCGGCTACCAGGACTACCAGAACATCGAGTTTCCGGAGTTCGTCATGGCGCTGGACGCCGCGGACGTGGTCTACGATATCTACAACTGGGCTGAGCACGAGACGTACCGCTTCGCGGATAAGTACAGCACGATCTTTGTCTACGCCAATTCTGCAAGTGCGAGCGCTGAGAACGACTCACTCGCCGTTGCGCTCATGGAGTTCCTGGATGGGGGGACGAACGGGGATCCCAAGAACATCTTCTTTGCTTCGGACGGCCTTGCGACCTCGCAGCACGCTTATCCCAATGACAAGCCGATCACCAAGTTCTTCCAGGCGTACATCAGGGGCACCTACGTTCCGGACGGCACAGTCGGCGTCCCGCCGAACGGTGGTACGGACGGGATCGGCGGTCCCTACACGTACGACTACTCCCACGGCAGTGTCATCGGGTGGCCCGGTTCTCCCATCGGCGATGACGGTGTTGAGCTTCCCGTCTACTCCAACAGCCCGGACGTCATAATCAACGATAACTGTCCGGATTGGTACGCGGACGAGGTCGAGAACCCTGATATCTGGTCGTGGGCTTCCTTCTCGTTCCAGGATGGTCCTATTGGCGGCTACGCATACGCGTACGAGCTGGGCGCAGGCATCTGGCTGGACAACCTCATCTACAAGTCGTTCTTCATGACATTCGACTTGTCGCAGTTCACAAGCGAGGCCGACAGAAAGATGCTCATCCAGGACGCCGTTGACTGGTTCGGTATTTCCACGGGAATCGACGAGCCCGGGGACGAGGTGTCGGACGTCCGCTCCTCACTGTCGCAGAACCGGCCGAATCCGTTCAATCCGACGACGACGATCGCCTACAGCATCGCGCAGCCGGGCGATGTCCTCCTTGAGATCTACAACGTCGCCGGACAGAAGATGAGAACACTGGTTGACGAACGCAGGTCGGCCGGTCTCCACGAAGTCATGTGGAACGGCAGGAATGACCACGGCGAGTCCGTTGGAAGTGGCATCTACTTCTACCGGATTGCGTCAGAGGAATTCACGTCGATGAGAAAGATGATCCTTCTCAAGTAGCTGGGAGGAAGACGGAGGGACACACATGAGAACGACGGTGGTGGCAGTGATGATGGTGCTTCTGGCAGTCGTATCGGCTCCGGCCGACGTCGGCGTGCTTTCGATCGAAGAACCAGATATGTCTGAGGTCGTGGGCCGAGCTGTCACCCCGTCTGGGACTGTGAAGAACTTCGGTGTCTCGGAAGTGACGGCGAGCTTCGACGTCACGTGCGAGATCGCCGATGAGTCGATGGTGGTAGTTTACACAAGTACGGTAGTCCACTCAGGCACGATCGCGGCGGGCGCCACCGTCGTGGTGACGTTCATGGACGTGTGGGTGCCGGCTGAGCTCGGCGCCCATACGGTCACCATGACAACGGCGCTCGCCGGCGACGCGAACCCCGGGAACGACTCACTCGAGATCGAGACCGAGATCGCTCTGCACTACGGGACCGGTGGCCCCGACGAGATGGGATACGAGTGGATAGACAGCCGGGAGCCCGGCGGCCCGGTGTACGACTGGATCGAGATCAGCGAGACCGGCACGTCCACGATCATGTACGGCGTCCCGAGTTTCTCAGGCGACGAGAACTTCTCGGAGCCGATCCCGTTCGGATTCACCTTCCCGTTCTACGGGATCGATAGAACCTACATGTACGTCGACACGAACGGCGAGATCCTGCTGGCCGAGAACGGCTGGTACGATCCGTACCCGGACTCAGGCTGGGACAACGACGGTTTCTTCTTCAACTACGTCTATCCTATCCCGGGCTTCACGCAGATGCCGGCGCTTGTGGCGCCTCTCTGGGATGATCTGGAGGCGATCGAGGGAACGGGTGACACCTACTTCCAGACCTTCGGAGACGCTCCCAACCGCTACTGCGTTGTCGAGTGGCACGATTTCACATTCGGCCACGGTACCGTCGAGGAGATGACACTCACGTTTGAGGTTATCTTCCACGAGAATGGCGACATGGTCTTCCAGTACCAGGACGTCGTGCTGGGGCAGATCGGCACCAACGCTCCTCACGACGAAGGCCGCAGCGCGACGGTCGGCATTCAGAATGACACTGCCGACATCGGTCTCTGCTACGTACGCGAGATCGTCGTGAGCAGCCAGTACCTGGGCATCGAGCCGCCCGGCAACTTCCTTGAGAATGAGCTCGCGATTCGCTTCTCCATAGACGTCGATGGTCAGCCTCCTGCCTTCGTCTACGATGAGATCGGCAACACGTTCGACACAACACCGGGGGCATCGATAACCATCACCGATGCATCAGACGTGGCTGCCGACTCCCTCTACTACAACTATGGTGAAGGCTGGCAGGCCGTGTCTCACACGAGTTTCGAGGCGCCGAACACGTACCACTACATGCTGCCGGAGATTCCCATCAGCACCGAACTTCGGTACTACTTCGCCGCGACCGACGGCTCTCCGGCGGGCAACAGAGGGACGCTGCCGGCTGGTGCTCCGGCCGAGTACTATTCCATCCGGATGCTGCCCACGAACGGTGTCGAAGCGTTGTTGGCGCACGCGGGTACGGTTCCCGGCTACCAGGACTACCAGAACATTGAGTTCCCGGTGTTCGTCATGGCGCTGGACGCTGCGGACTTGGTCTACGACACCTACAACTGGGAGGAGTACGAGCAGTACGCCTTCCCGGAGAGCTACAGCACGATCTTCGTCTACGGCAACAACATGGGCTCCGCCGCTGAGTCAGACACGCTCTCGGCCGCTCTCATCGATTTCCTCAACAGTGGTACAACAGGGGATCCCAAGAATCTGTTCCTCGCATCGGACGAATTCGGGAACGCGCAGCACGCACTGGGATACTTGAGGCCGATGAAGAAGTTCTACAGGGGTTACTTGAGAGCCCAGTACGTTCCTGATGGAACCGTTGGCGTCCCGCCGCACGCCGGTACCGACGGGATCGGCGGTCCCTACACATACGAGTACGACTACGGCAGCATCATCGGGTGGGCCGGTTCTCCCATCGGCGATGACGGTGTTGAGCTTCCAGTCTACTCCGACAGCCCGGATGTTATCATCAATGATGACTGCCCGGATTCCTACTGGGACGAGGTTTCGAATCCCGAACTCTGGTCGTGGGCGTCCTTCACGTTCCAGGATGGCCCGTTCAGCGGCTACGCGTACGGGTACGAGCTGGGCGCAGGCATCTGGCTCGACAACCTCATCTACAAGTCGTTCTATCTGACGTTCGATCTGTCGCAGTTCACGAACGACGACGACATCAGGATGCTCATCCAGGACGCGGTGGACTGGTTCGGCACATCCACGGGGGTCGACGACCCCGGGGACGAGGTCTCGGCCGTCGGCTTCACGCTGTCGCAGAATCGACCGAACCCGTTCAATCCGACGACGACGATAGCTTACAGCATCGCACAGCCGGGCGACGTTCTCCTCGATATCTACAACGTCGCCGGGCAGAAGATGAGAACGCTGGTTGACGAGCTGAGATCGTCCGGTCCCCACGAGGTCATGTGGGACGGAAGGAACGACCACGGCGAGTTCGTTGGAAGCGGAATCTACTTCTACCGGATTGCGTCCGATGAGTTCACGTCCATGAGGAAGATGATCTTGCTCAAATAGGGTCGCCGGAATCGAGGTTCAGGAGAGGCGGACAGGACTGGTCCCGTGGGGGGGGGCAGGTGCTGTCCGCCTTCTTGTGTGTGAGCGATGACTGCAGTACAAGAACCGACACACTACTCGGATTTCGATATACTTGGCGGCGCCTTGTAAGATGTGCTAGCTTCACGAGCAGTTCAAGCATCTGGGTTGAGTGTGGGAAACGTAGACACAGGGGGGAGGTCCGGCCATGCGTTTTGCTGCCAGGTTCGAGATGCGCTCCTTGAAATGTGTAGCTGCAATCATTGTTCTGGCTGTGCTGTGCAGCGGTTGCGAGCAGTCGCCCATGGGACCGCTGTCCCCAAACACGCCTCCTGATACCCATCTGACGGTAGGGGCCGGCGTCCGCGAAGGCGCCGGCTACAGAGTTACGGCCCATTGGGGAGGAGATGATAGCGATGGATACGTCTCCAGCTACCGGGTGAAGCTGGACGACGGTCCGTGGTGGAACACATCGAGAACAGATAGCGTTTTCACGTTTTCCCAACCCGACGGTGCTCCTCTCGCAGCGGAAGACAGTCGTGTACATACGTTGCAGGTGGCTGCGGTAGATGACGATGGATTGGCAGATCCAGCTCCTGCCTGCGTAGTATTCACGCCCAGGAACAACCTCCCCGAAACGCAGATAGTGACTGGGCCGTCGGGGGTCACGGGTCCCATGGTCATCTTCACATGGCAGGGCAGCGATTCGGATGGATTCGTGGTTGGGTTCGGCTACGCGCTTTACGAGTGGGAGGCGCCGATTGAGGAATGGCTCGAGATTGCATCAGAGGACAGCCTGGGAGCCGAAGTCACATCTATGGCTTTCGGTCCCTTGGATGGTAGGTACAGATTCGATGTGTGGGCGATCGACGATGAAGGGGGCATTGACCCGACGCCGGCGACACGGGAGTTCATATGCATTCCGGAGTTGGTTGGCCCGAAGCTATACGTGAACTCGAATGTCTTCGCCACGAAAGTCTATCGAGGTCCGCAGTGGCAGCCAGAGCATGACCTCTACGAGCCGATCTTCGAGGGAGATCACCTCGAATTCGACTGGGTCGCCAGCGCCTCTGAGTACGGTGGCGAGATCACCGGCTACCGCTTCGCGTACGATGACACGCTCGACTGGTCGCCCTGGTCACTCACCGCCAGGCACTTCGACATCCTCCCGAGTGTCGGTCAGCACGCGCTCTACGTTGATGTTCTCGACAACGTAGGGATGCTGACAAAGGGAAAGATCGCGTTTGACGTGATCGAGACGGATCTCGACTCCTACATCCTTATCATCGACGACTATGACCATAACGAGGGACATCCGGTATGGGCTTCAGACGCGCAGCGTGATGCTTTCTACGACACACTGACGACCGAGTTCTCACGTCCGGCGATTCAGTGGGAGCCATCCTACCCCGAGCTGGTTCCTCCAGTTGATCTGCTGGCCGGGGCGTCTTCTGTGATCTGGTATGTTGACACTGATGCAGAGGCTCTCCAGAGTGCGTTCTTTCCGTATTCCTCAGGCTACTCTGTGCTGCCGAGCTACGTCCGAGTCGGCGGCAATCTGATCCTATGTGGTTTCGAGGCTCTGTCACAGATCGCTGGGGAGAGCTATCCGTTTGCCGTATCGCCGGATGACACCACGCGGGCAAGCGTCTTCATCAGGGACGTTCTTGGAGTAGGGGCAGTCGCCAGCAGCGGGCACCGAGCGAACAAGGATGCTCCTTGGGAATACGGCTACTGCTTCCTGGGCGCCGAACTCACCACGACGGGCGTGCCCGAAGCTGCGATCTACGAGCTGCAGTCCATGTGGGTCGACACTCTAGGGAAATGGTCGCACCTGTACGAAAGCTCACACCCCTCCTACGCTGGTTGCGGCCTGCCGCGTCTCGAGGCGCTGACGCCGTCTGATGGAGCCGCCATCGAGGCGTTCTCTGCCGAGTGTTTCCTGAACTTCAACTTCCAGGGAACCACATGTGCACTGCTTTCGTACACGGGCTCGGCCAAGGGCAATGTCTGCTACTTCGGTTTTCCCCTGTTCTTCATGAAGACGCCGGAGGTCAAACCAGTGGTCAGGGCTTTGCTCGAGCTGTTCGGCGAATCGAGCGTCGAGACAGGTGTGCCGGACCTGCCCAACTAGGGCAGGAGCCCAGCTGAGCGGGCGATATGGTGTAATCGAGCCAGGAGGGTGCGATGCGAACCATGATTGCAATTGCCTTCGTGTTGTGTTCGATAGCTGCGGCGCAAGGCCAGGTCTCCGTCGGCGGTCCTTTTTGCCTGTGCATCCAGCCCAACGCGCGATCGGCGGGCATGGGTAACTGCACGGTCGCAGTCACTGACGATGCCAGTGCATGTTCATGGAATCCGGGCGGGCTTGCGTTCATGAAGGGCCGCGTCAATGTCACCGGGGTCTTCACGCACCCCGTTCCTGACTGGGACGAGGTGGAGTACGTGTACGGCGCGTGTGGCGTCCGGGTAGATAGGGTGGGGGTATTCGCGGGGTCAGTTACGCACCTTACATTCGGGAAACAGGTGGCTACGAGTCCGGACAGTCCAGACCCCATCGGCTACTTCGAACCCTATGAGATCGTCCGCTCCATTGCGTACAGCAGAGCCTTCTGGGACCATGTGGGCTTGGGCGTCAACTACAAGCACGTACGCGTGGAACTTGTGCCGGCCGAGTACACCCAGGACGACGAGAAGGGAAGTGGCTCGACCGATGCGACGGATATGGGTGTAGAGTTCCGCGCAGGGTATAAGATCGCTGATGCGGAGCTCCTTGTGAGAGCCGGCGCCGCAGTGCTGCACAGCGGGTCGGAGATCAAGTTCACTAACGACGAGAAATGGCCTCTTCCCAAGGTTGCGCTATTCGGTGCGTCCGGGAGGCTCTCGTACGCCAGGGCGATTGACATTCTGCTGTGCGCGCAGTATCAGCGGCCGATCCCGGAAGACACAGACATTGATCCCAGTGGGATCTGGGGTGTTGGCGCAGAGTTCGAAGGTTCGTTCCTGGGATTCAGAGCCTCGAGCGAGAGTGAGGCCTCTCCGGGTTTTCGTGACCTGTTGTCAGTGAGACTTGGTTACGTGGTCGACGAGGATGGAGACGTGGAGGGCTTCTCCTATGGGTTCGGCGCGGGCGTCGATATGAGCGGCACAGCCGTCTTGAGGCTTGATTGCGCCAGTGTTCCAGTAGTGGAAGGACTCAAGAGACCTTGGAGGACACAGCTTTCCGGTTCCCTCTGCTTCTAGCTCTCGAAGTTGCCGGCTTCTTGTGCGTGGATGTCGGAACAATGTGTTTGACTTAGCTGCTTCGGCACGTGGCGCGTCATCCACTCGCTATCTTGCCGAGATCGCGGAGGTACCTGTCGCGGTCGCTCTGGGAGATCTCACCCGCACCGAAGAGTTCCTGGACGAGACAGCAGATTCCGTTAGCCGTTTCAGGGCAACTGCAGTTCGGATCGCTCAGCTGCTCCTCGGCCGCGCGGCGCACGACATCCTTGAGCGCATCGCGAGCCTCCCGCACGGCTGCCACCGGCTCGGGAGGCAGCATATCGAGAGCCATGCCGGCGACTTGGATCATCCGCTCGAGCTGCTCGTTCGACCACGGTGTTACATCGGCTCTGTGAATCCCGCTGGCGTCAAACTCCGGCGGATAGTCCTCCTGAAGCTGGACCTGTTCTCCCTGAAGGAGATTGACGGACCTGTAGGTGACTTCCAGGTCCGCCCCAAGTTGCTGGAGCTTTGCGACAACTCCTTTCTGCTCCGTGACCTCGAGGCTCACGTTGATGAGGTATTCCGTGCCGGTTGGCTTCACGAAGAGAGGTTGCAGAGCGAGCAGCTCATAGCGGTATCCTGTTGAGCTGTCCGAATCGCGACGCTTGACAGCCAGATCTACGTACACGGCCTTTGCCATGGGGTTCCTGTATGAGAGAAGCAGCGTCTTCTCGATTGGATAGGAGGCGTTCTCTCTGAGGATCTGCTTGAAGTACGGTTTGTGACCGGGTACCTCGAAGGTGGTTCCGTATCCCTCAGAGAGCCTGACGAGCATCGGCTCGAGGATGCCGGCGGCGCAGAGCGCAGCGCCTTGGGCCACGCATTCCATGGGATCAACAGGGTTGCCGTCTTCCTCGATGGCGTCAATCTTCGTCAGGAGTGCCCCCCTGGCACCGCGCCCGGCCAGTTCACTCCGGACTGCGGAGCGAACGCAGGGCATGCGCGTCGGTCCGCCGACGAAGAGAACATGGTCGATTCTCTCGGCGCCGAGCTTCGCCTGCTCGAGAGCATCAGCCAGAGGCCTACGGATTCGCTTGAGGAGCGGTTGCAGAACATCCTCCATCTCATTGCGATGAAGATCAACCGTTCTCATCGGTGGCAGGTGCAGCTCCGTCTGATGGAATCTTGAGAGCCTGATCTTGGCAAGCTCGATCTCCTCCGCCAGCATCGACATCTTGCGAGCGTCCTTCTCGATTCCCTCGAGAGAGTAGCGGTCGATGACATACTTGGCGAGGAGGTCGTCCATGTCGATCCCCCCGACCCATTCATCTCCCGCAACAGCCAGCTCGCCAACAGCGAACTCTCCCTCGCTCTGGATCATCTGCAGAATCGTCACGTCGAGGGTTCCGGCGCCGATGTCGCAGACGATCAGCTTGGCGTTTCGTCGCTCCTCGTCGCTCAAGCTGAGGGAGTAGCAGAGGGCAGCAGCCGTCGGTTCTGCGACCGTGCGTACCTCCTCGAATCCTGCTCGCTTCGCGGCCTCCACGATGTGACCGGTTCGTACCGCAGTGAAGTAGGCTGGGATCCCGAGAGTTGCACTACGATAAGGGGTAGCGAGAGCTTCGTTGACGGTCGCGTTCTCGGCGTTCTCCCGAATCTCGCGGATGATGATCTCGAGGATCTCTGCGGGGCTGCGAGTCCTGTCTGTGCCCGTACGAATGGCGATCTCTCCGTCGTGCCCCTCCAGGATGTCGAATTGGAATCTGCGAAGCTCACCTCGCCTCTTGGCCTCGCTGTACGTGAGTCCGACTAGGCGCTTGGCGCCCCAGACGACGAGCTTCGGATTGATTGCCATCTCCTCCTTCGCGCGCTGCCCCACGCGCTGCACGTTGCCGTCCGTGTCGAAAAGCACGAAAGACGGAAACGTCTTCCCGTACGGAGTAGCGCCGAAGCGGCTTGCTACGGCCAGCACGTCGTCGGGACCCAAGGCCACGGCGGCCGACGAGTTCACGGAACCCAAGTCGATGCCTATTGTGTCTCGCATGCTGGTGTCCTCCTGATGCCTGTTCGATTCCCTGAGTACCCGGTTGGCTAGGGGTCTTCCGCCGTCTCGGAACCCACGAATCCTATCCGCCTCGGTTTCAGCCTGCGCTTCGTGTCGAAGACGTGGCTTGCAGCCTCCTTGAGCTGCTCCATCGTGACGGCGGCCTCCTTCACGTCGAAGTCGCTCTTGCGTAGCGCAGCGATGGATGCTTCTCTGCACACCTCCTCGATGTCGGCGCCCGACAGTCCCTGAGTGAGCGGTACGAGCGCGTCGATATCGACATCCGAGGTGAGAGGCTTCGACTTCAGGTGCACGCGCAGAATGTCGCGCCTGGCATCTTCGGTGGGAAGCGGCACCTCGATCTGGTGGTCGAAGCGTCCGGGACGCAGGAGTGCTGGATCGAGCATGTCGGGTCTGTTGGTGGCGCCTATCACAACGACT
>JAUWBY010000035.1 GCA_030609605.1 Candidatus Eiseniibacteriota bacterium | reverse complement strand
GGCATAGCCGAGATGGCCGGGCTGGATCCGAAGGTACGCGAGATCACCGACAACCTTGATGCTGTGGGGAATACAACGGCCGCTATCGGCAAGGGTTTTGCGATCGGCTCCGCAGCGTTTGCGGCGATAGCACTGCTCTCTGCCTACATGGTCTCGGTGGAGATCGATGTGATAGACATGGCGGATCCAAAAGTGATGGCGGGACTTCTAGTTGGAGGAATGTTGCCGTTCCTCTTCTCCTCGATGTTGTTCAAGGCTGTCTCTGAGGTTGCCTTCAAGATGATCGACGAAGTCCGGCGACAGTTCCGCGAGATCCCCGGCCTCCTCGAGGGCAAGGTCATGCCTGATTCGAAGACATGCGTTGACATAAGCACGCGTGGCGCCATCAAGGGAATGATGAAACCGGGGATGCTGGCGCTAGCGGTGCCTGTCATCGTCGGACTATACGATGCGAAGGCGCTGGCCGGGCTTTTGATCGGGGCGGTCGTTACTGGTGTCGTGCTTGGCATTCAAACCGCGAATTCCGGTGGTGCGATGGACAACGCGAAGAAGTACATCGAGGAGGGACACTTCGGCGGGAAGGGATCTGAAGCCCATAAGGCCGCCGTCATAGGTGATACCGTGGGGGATCCGTTGAAGGACACGGTTGGTCCGTCGATCAACATCCTCATCAAACTGATGTCTGTTATCGCCCTCGTTCTAGCCCCGCTTTTCGTGAAGGGCTAGGGTTTCAGCCAGGAGCTGGGCAGGAGCAGTACGTGTCCCTGGAGCTTGGCATAGTCGGACTCCCCAATGTGGGGAAGTCGACGCTGTTCAACGCGCTGGCAAACGCGGAGGTCGCTTGCAGCAACTATCCGTTCTGCACGATCGACGAGAACATTGGAGTCATACCGGTTCCGGATGAGCGCCTGGAACGACTGGGCAAGCTGTTGCAGCCGGAGAAACTGACGCCCACGACGATACGTTTCGTGGACATAGCAGGGCTTGTGAAGGGAGCCAGCAAGGGGGAGGGACTCGGCAACCGTTTCCTTGCCAGCATTCGCGAAGTGGACGCAATCGTTCATGTCATCCGTTGTTTCGAATCCGCAACCGTTAGCCACGTGGAAGGCACTGTCGACCCCAGGCGGGATCTGGACATCATCAGGACGGAACTGATCCTGTCGGATCTGGAAATGGCCGAGAAGAGCGCGATGAAGATGCGTAAGGACGCGTCCCGCGGAGACAAGAAAGCGAAAGCAGAACTCCCTTCTCTGGAGAAGGCCATTGGCGGCTTGGCCCGCGGAGTCGACATCAAACGGCTCGAGCTATCCGAAAGAGAGCGACATGAGATCGCTGGATATAGCTTTCTGACAGCTCTTGATTCGATCTACGTCGCCAACATTGCCGAGAGCGATCTGGGGGACGGCGAGCGTCGTTGGGTGGAGCTGCTTTCAGCAGCGAGTGGGGAGCCTCAGTGGAAGACCGTCGCGCTTTCATGCGAGCTTGAATCCGAGCTGGCATCGCTTCCACTCGAGGATCGCCTCGAGATGACGGCAGGCCTGGGTCTTCCGGAGACCGGACTGCCTCGATTGATACGTGCCGGTTATCGCCTTCTTGGACTGGTGACGTTCTTTACGATCAAGGGAACTGAAGTGAGAGCGTGGACGGTCAAGGATGGAACAGCGGTGGCAGAAGCGGCGGGTAAGATACACACAGACATGGAAAAGGGGTTTATCAGGGCGGAAGTGGTGAGCTACGATGACCTGATCGTGGCCGGTTCGATGCACGTTGCCAGGGAACAGGGGCATGTCAGAACCGAGGGTCGGGATCATCCCGTGCACGATGGGGATGTGATCCTCATTCACTTTCACTAGCAGCGCGCCACGCGGATGTGCTTCTGAAGACAGACGGTGATGCGAGACGCAGGACCCCGGCAGCGATGAGACGAAACGAAGTAGACACTGCCGGGTCTCCTCACCCCACCATCAAGGTGGGGTCGGATCTCAGACCAAGAGGAGGAAACGATGGCGAGATCCTACGAGATGGCCCTTATCTTCAATCCGACCCTCGATGATTCGGGGCTGGAACAGATGACGGCGAAGATCGAGGACATGGTGAAGAACGAGGGTGGGACGATCGGCAAGTGGGAACGATGGCCAAAGAGGCGACTCGCTTTCGAGATCAAGAAGCACACGGAGGGGCACTACGCCTTTCTGCGCTTTGATGCTGAGCCTCGGGCGATCGAGAAACTCGTAGCAGTGCTCCGTCTTGAGGAGAACGTGCTGCGGCACATGACGATCAACATGGATGAATGGCTGGGCAAGTAAGGCACGGCCTTCTCCCACTCACGGAGGAACGGATGCCAAGATACGAACAACACCAGATGAGGTACTGCCGTCTCTGTCAGGACAAGGTAGAGCGCGTAGACTACAAGGATGAGAAGCGGCTTGCACGCTTCATCACAGAGCAGGGGAAGATGGTCCCCCGCAGAGTGACCAGAACGTGCGGCCGACACCAGAGGCAGTTGGCCGAGGCGATCAAGCGTGCCAGATTCATGGCGCTGCTGCCATACGTGGGCAGACACCACAGACACGGGTAGCCAAGCAGGACGGCGGTCTCGAGGAGGACAACAATGAAGGTCATTCTGACACAGGATGTCCCGAGACTCGGTTCTGAAGGTGATCTGGTCACCGTCAAGAGCGGGTACGGGAGGAATTTCCTCATACCGACGGGCAAAGCCATGGCGGCTACGGAAGCCAATCTGGCCAAGCTTGAAGGCATGCTCAAACTGAAGGACCTGCGTGTCCGGAAAGACTCGCGTAATGCCAGGGCTGTGGCGGATCGGCTCAGCGGCGTTTCGTGCACTGTCCGCGTGCAGGCCGACGAGAGCGATAAGCTATACGGTTCGGTCGGACCGAGAGAGGTAGCCACGGCGCTTGAGGATCAGGGGCTGGAGATCGACCAGAGTTCAATCATCATGGATGAACACATCAAGATGCTGGGGGTGTTTCCCGTCAGGATCCATCTGTTCAAGGACGTTGACGCTGAAATCAGAGTATGGGTCATCAGAGAGTAGCTGGGTCACCGTGGGTCGAGGCGTTCACTGCGCTCCTGTGTAACACCGGTCAGGAGTTGAGGAGGAACGAATGCTACGCAAAACACTGCTGACCATGCTGTCGGCGCTCCTTGTTGCAAGCCTTCTTCTTTCAGGATGTGGTGGAAGTGGGCGCACACGGATTGTCGCCAGGGTGGGGAGCACGAGCATTAGCGAGAGTGAACTCAGGGCCAAACTGGCGGAGCTGCCGCCGTTCACGCAGCAGCAGTTCGCCGGTCCTGAGGGTCTGATCAAGTTTCTGCATCGGGTGATCGAAGAGGAGGTGCTGTACCAAGCCGCTGAGCGAGCCGGCTACGATCATGACCCGGCGGTAGTCAAGACCGTTGAGGCGGTCCAGCGACGCGCCATGATCCAGGCCTACTACAAGACCGAGATTGAAGGTGCGGTCACCGTTCCTGAAGAGAAGGTGGTGGCGTACTACGACGAACATTCGGAGCAATTCATACGGCTTGGTCAAATCAAGTTCAGGCACATTCTGGCGAACACCGAGGCCGGAGCCAGAACGGCCCGCAACCGGATTATCGGGGGAGAGGACTTCGCATCCGTCGCCCGGGAGCTTTCCAAAGACCAGGGATCGCGAGACGCGGGTGGACTCGTCGCACCTCGGAAGCAGGGGGACTCGCTTCCGAGTGCCGGAATGAGCGGGGCATTCATCGCAAGCCTGTTTGAGGGCACTGTCGGACAGATCTCGGAGCCCCTCCGCTCCGACAGAGGATGGCACATCGTCAGGATCGAGGAGCTGAGCCAGGAGAGCGTGAAGCCGCTCGATGAGGTGCGTGGGCGAATCGTTGACAGCCTCATGCCGGGTGAAGCACGTGAGTACTATCTTGAGGTGCTCGAGGAGCTCAAGGAGCAGTTGAAGGCGACTGTGAATGAAGATGCCTTCAGGAGGCAGCCTCGCAGTGAGGAAGAACTCTTCACGCTTGCTCAGGACACGGAGGACCCGTACAGGAGGCTCGGATACTACTCAGAGCTGGTGTTGCAGTTCCCCGACGGTGAGCACGCCGCTGAGGCACAGTTCATGATAGGCTTCATTCAGGCCGAGGAGATAGGGGACTTCGATGCGGCGGGGAAGGCCCTTCAGCGAATGCTTGACGAATACCCCGAGTCAGAACTGCGGGAGTCGGCCGAGTGGATGCTCGAGAATATGGGCACGGAAGCGCCCCTTTTTGAGGACAGTGATTTGATCTCTTCCGAGTAGCCGTGCTAGGGCTGACTCAGTGAAGGATGAGCGGTATGTACCCCGTCGTTGCGGTAACGACAGTCTTCGCAGTTACCTACTACTTCATCGTTACCGAGAAGATCAACAGAACGACAATAGCCCTGGCAGGCGCGCTGGCTGTGTTGCTCCTGCCGGGGCTTGCTCTTACCCAGGAAGAGGCGGTCGGTTTCATCGATTTCAATACGCTCGGCCTCCTCGTGGGAATGATGCTTATTGTCGCGGTGCTGAAGAGGACGGGCGCCTTCCGATACCTGGCGCTGAAAGTGGCACAGCAGGGGCGGGGGCGCGTCTTTCTCATCTTTGCGGGATTCGGAATAGTAACCGCTGTGGCGTCAGCCCTGATTGACAACGTCACCACGGTCCTCATGATCGTTCCAGTCATCTACTTGATCGCCGATCTCATGGGCAAGAGCGCAGTGCCATTCCTGGTGATGGAAATCGTCATGGCGAACATTGGTGGCATGGCCACCATGATCGGCGATCCGCCGAATATCCTCATCGGCAGTCGCGCGCTCGTTCCGCCGCTCGGAGAACATCTCACCTTCATGGACTTCATAGTCCATCTCGGTCCTCTGGCACTCATCTCTATGGTTGTTGCGCTCGTCTATCTGCGTTTCTGGAGTGGGAAGAGGTTTTTCAAGCCACCTGATGAGAAGAAAATGGTTGCCCTTGCGTCGATGGATGCAAAACAAGCGTTGAAAGACCGTGGGCTCCTCGCAAGATCGGGTGGCGTTCTCGTTCTTGTTCTTCTCGGTTTCCTGTTTCATCATCAGATGGGACTTCAGCCCGCCACTGTGGCAATGGCGGGTGCTGCTCTGCTCCTGATTGTCACGCGAATCGACCCTCAGGAAGTCCTGGTGGAAGTCGAGTGGCCTGTGTTGTTTTTCTTCATTGGCCTTTTCGTGCTCGTGGGCGCGCTCGACAAGGTGGGCGTTGTGGCCTTCCTCGCAAGTCGCTTTCTCGCCATATCCGATAACCCTCAGGTCCTCATAGTACTACTCCTTTGGGGAACGGCTCTGATCGGCTCGCTCCTGTCAGCCGTTCCCACGGTTACTGTGCTGATCCCGCTCGTTCAGGTGGTGGTCAACCACTTCTCCGACCTGGGTTCGCCCGAGCTCAACCATGCCTTCTGGTGGGCTCTTGCGGCGGGCGCGTGCCTTGGCGGAAACGGGACGGTTGTGGGAGCCGCAGCCAACATGGCTGTGCTCGGGTTATCTCAGAAGCAGCGTGAGCCGCTCACGTTCGCCGTCTTTGCCAAGGTGGGGATCCCGCTGACCGCGATATGTCTCTCCATCGCCAGCGTCTACATCCTTCTGCGGTACTCCTAGGAGAAAGCGGGGCGGCCGAACGAAATGGCGGGCAACCCGGTGGGGCTGCCCGCCAACGTCGATCGTGATCAAGATCCTGCTTTTACCTGTAGAGCGCCTTCAGCTTGCCCCACGTGGTCACCTCGACCGCCGAACCGGTCCAGTCCTCAAGCCAGATATCATCCAGCATGATTCCTGCGCCGCCGGCCGCCCCGGGACCACAACCGTTGTCAGTGGTGTAGAACGTGAGCTTAAACTGGAAGAGCGTACCGGGCAGGAACGCAGTGATGTCGGTACCGGCGATGCCTGCGAGGCCCCAACCATCACACTGCGCGAAATCGCCCCACCACGCGCCGGTCAGATACCAACTCGATCCGCCGTCGACGGAGACTTCCTCAGTCCAGTAGTCATTGTCGACTGTCGGAACCTCGGCGTGCAGAAGGAACCTCAGCGTACAAATCGTGCTTCCGACAATGCTGACCTGCGGCGAGAACAGAGAGTTGCTGAGATTCGGCGGAATGAGGGATGTGTCCGCGTCATCGCCACACCACCAAGTCGTGGGATCGCTGTAGGCGGGACACGCTCTTGTGATCTGGTGCCAGTAGTCGCCTGCCGACGCGGGTACGGCAGGTGTGCACATGCCACCGGCCTCACAGTCGTCGTAGAAGTAGACGGCGCCGCCGTAGAAATCGAACACCTTGATGTTGTCTGCGTGGAATGCGCCACCGTCCGAATCGTAATTGCCGTCCGCATCGGACCAGGCCCCGTCAGAAACGAAGTGGAATCGGGCGCGGACAGGATTGTCGTAGCTTGTCATGATGAATCCGTAGTCGCCGAGATCCTGCCACCCTCCACTCGAGCCGTCATAGCCGCGATTCATGCTGACGTAGACCCCGAGGCTTTCAGCCTCGACATATGTGAAATCGTACCCAGGTTCCGAGTCATAACGCAAGGCGAATGTGAGTACAGGATAGTAGGCTGCGCTGACATCGACATCCGGGATCACAAGAAGCTGATCCCATCCATTTCCATAACCGTCGCCGCCTGCAAACGCGGCGTTGAACTCACCACACCACCAGGAGTATGTGCCCTGGTAGGCGTAGTATGTGTCCAAGTGGAACTTCGGCGTGGCCGTTGCCGTGTTGTCCGTGTGCGTCCAGCCATTAGTCCCGTTCTCCATGTCGTCGAAGAACAGAATGATGGGACTACGGACGCCGGCGTTCGGCACGTGAGTGGTGTAGTCGGATTCCTGCATCCGAGCCATACTCGACACCGTACCGACCATGAGCACCACTGCGAGCACCAACACAAATACAATATTCCTGTGCATGGTTCCTCTCCTGTCGTCAGGTGATCCTCTTCGGAAGTCGTGGAGGCAGTGCCTCCCTGTGTCACTAGTCCGGCGTTCATGCCGGTCCCGGACGAACCGGGGTCGCTCTGAGCTGTGTCTTGTTTGCCTCCTTGCGCGCCTTGCGCGTTTCAGATACCTTCCCTTTCGCGTCTCCTGGATACGTCAGTGTGCAAGCGATGTGCCAACGAAGGCCCATGACACCTACATCTCCACCCAACTTCCAGGACATTTGGAGGGGAAAAAGCGCTGTTTGCTCGCCTCTCGCGGACATATGCAGAGCCGGGAGGTGCAACGCGTGGCAGAGTGCGAATCTTCTCGTGCATCGTGATGTGCCGGGATGAGGAGACAAATGCCCGAAATCTCTTGACCAGCTGCGACATAGCGAGCTAGTCTGAGGGCGATGACCGACCGTCGCTGGGGCGCATCTGCGAGCCGGGGCGGCGTACTTGCCTGCAGCCGATTCGGACTGCAGGCCTCTCACACAGCCTCGGGGAAAACGGCCTTGCTGCAGATACATGACGACGCCTTGAAGGCGATTCCCTCCGTTGAATCCGCGTTGAAACATCTGAACTCATCTGCTCTCGGGAGCGGACACGCTCGGAGCATGCTGACGCGTTCCGTGCAGAGGGTTCTTGCCGGTGCGCGAGGTTCGATCCAGTCTGGGAAACACGCCTACGGGAGCACTTTCGAGGGAATCCGGCAGTCGATCATGGAGGAGGTCGAGCGCGAGGTGAGAGCACTCGCTCTGAGAGCGCTCGTGCCCGTCCTGAACGCAACGGGAGTAATCCTGCATACGAATCTCGGACGTTCCCCGCTCGCCGCAGCGGCGCTCGAAGCCATCGTCGAGACGGCGGGCGCGTACTCGAATCTCGAGTTCGATCTTGTTCAGGGAAAGAGAGGGACGCGCGATCTTCTGGTACTCGATGCTCTGTGTGTCCTCACCGGAGCCGAGGATGCGCTGGTCGTGAACAACAACGCGGCGGCCATACTCCTGGCAGTCAACACGCTTGCGCTTGGTCGTGAAGTGATCGTCTCGCGCGGTGAGCTGATTGAGATTGGAGGTTCGTTTCGTCTGCCCGAGGTTCTTGAGCGCGGGGGAGCGACCATGGTCGAAGTGGGAACGACCAACCGGACCTCGGTGGCGGATTTCGAAGAAGCTCTGAATCGGCGTACCGGCGCTCTCTTGAGCGCTCACTGGAGCAACTATTCGATCGAGGGGTTTGTCGCGCGTGTCGATATCCGAGACCTGGCGCGGCTCGGAGACAGATATGGTATTCCAGTGATTCACGACCTTGGAAGCGGAGCACTGGCCGACGTTGACGTGCTCAGGATGCCGGGCGAGATGACGGTGGGTGAAAGCGTGTCGGCGGGCGCTCACGTAGTTACCTTCAGCGGAGACAAGATGCTTGGCGGGCCTCAGGCAGGAATCGCGGTCGGCACAGCCGACAGCATTGCCCGGATGAGAAGAAACCCCCTGATGCGCGCGCTGAGACCCGGGAAACAGATTCTGGCAGCACTTCAGGCAACGCTCGCTCTGTACCTGGACGGTGTCCAAGCGACCGAGATACCGGTTCTCCGCATGATCGGGATCTCTCTGGAGGAACTCCGGGCCCGGTCCGAGAATGTCGCTGTGCGTCTGCGGGAGCGCATCGGAGAAGCCGGGGGCGTCAGGGTGCGCGAGCTTGCGGCGCGCGTTGGCGGAGGCGCAGTACCCGGAAGCGAGATCCCGAGTGCAGGATTGGAACTGACCAGTCTACGCTGCTCGGCCAGAACGTTCTCTGCGAAGCTCCGCACCGGCCGTCCACCGGTGATTGGACGGACCACGAGTGAGACGGTCATTCTCGACCTGAGAACCGTGTCTCCAGAACATGATTCAGTCCTGATCGATGCCGTAGCAGAGGCGGTGATGAGCGATGCCTGACGATAGATCTGAGAAGGTGGAACGGGGAGAACTGATGAGCGACATGATCAGAATCACGCTTCGCAACACTCCCGAGTGGCCGGTTCCGGTCAGACCCGTCCTTGACGATCTCGTCGGAGGATGGATGCCTGACATCGAGGAAGGGCTTCTCAAGTGCAGGGGCTCGGTCGTCGGCGTCTCAGGAAAGGACACGCTGGTCACCGCGTCGATAGCTTCGACGGTGGCGGCGTGGGTCGGCGGGAGAGGACGGCAGGTTACGTTGATCGACGCAAGCCTGGAGACTCCGGTCATTGCAAAGGCCCTTCTTGACGACGGTGATGAGGGCATCGTCGATGCCGTGCTCTTCGGTGTCTCGACATCGATCGTAGCGAGACGGACGCTGGCTACGAACGTGACTTTGGTAACTCCGGGGTCGATGCCGATGTCTACAAGCCGCGTTCTTGGCACCGACGCCTTTCGCGTGGTCCTCGACAAGCTCGCCCGCGATGGAGCGCTGGTCCTTGTCGTACTTCCTCAGGAAAGTCTGGGACGTGCTCTGTGGTTCCTCGATGCTGTGGTCGCGATCGGTCGCACCGCAGAGGAGATATCTTCTGTGGAGGATGCCATCGCACATTCGGTGCGCCAGGAGGAGGTGGACGTCGTACGGCTTCTCGTGAGCCTTCCCGGCGTTGCCTCTTCTGAAGAAAGGCGCATACTGATCGACGAAACTCACGCCGCAGAGGATTACCCCGCCCCGACCGGAGCTTCTGACACTGTCGCTTCCACGGAAGCGGCCTCCGGCCACGTCGCTTCGGATGAGGTGAGTTCCGGCCACGTCGCCTCCGATGAAGCGGCTCCCGCAGATACGGACTCCGGTGTCACAAGCGCCTTGGCCTCGGCCCCAGAACCTGCTGAGACTCAAGTTACCCGGGACCGGGGGAGGCGAAACCGTTGGATCGCTCCGGTTATCGTGGTGCTGGTCGTCGCATCGCTGGGAACCGCGTGGAGGTACGGAGTCTTCGAGAATCGTGAAGCTGCGACGCCGGCCGACTCCGATCGACATCCTACGAGGGTAACGCCTGCGGCAAGCGACCTCTCCGATTCTGAGGGAGAGAGACAACCAGCAGAGCCGGTCCGGGAAGCCACGCAATCCGATGCTGGGAAGGCCGAGAGCGGGCCGGCGGCAAGCCGCACGAGCGGGGGACTGCATGTTTCTCAGCCAGGCGGCGACGAAGCGCTGTCTGGCTGGCCGCCCGCCACCGTCGGGCTCTATGTTGTCTTCACCAGTTCGCACAGGTATGAGACCGCTGCCCACTATGACATGGAAGCACTCCTCGCTTTATCTCTTCCTGCAGTGATTGTCGCAGTCGAACTAGACGAGTCCGGAGTCTGGTACAGAGTGGCAGTGGATGCGGGCTTCGAGACGGTGAGTGAAGCCTCGGACCTTCTTGAGACAGTGCGGGAACTCGGTTATGAAGGTGCGTGGGTCAGGAGACTTCGGCAGCCGACAACGGACATGGATTCCGACGAGTAGGAGGACACGTGCATCTCGAGAAACTGGAGATCTTCGGGTTCAAGTCGTTCGCACAGAAGCTGTCGCTCGACTTCGGTCCGGGCATCACGGGGGTCGTCGGACCCAACGGTTGCGGCAAGACCAATATCGCGGATGCCATACGATGGGTGCTCGGAGAACAGAGCGCGAGCGAGCTTCGCGGCGCCAGCATGGCCGACGTGATCTTCAATGGCACAAAGAGACGGAAACGGCTCGGACGGGCAGAGGTCATGTTGACCATAGACAACAGCGCCGGCTACCTGCCAATCGACTATTCAAAGATCCTCATCGGCCGGAAGATCTACCGATCGGGAGAGAGCGAGTATTCGATCAACAAGTCGACGTGTCGCCTCCGCGACATCCACGACCTCTTTCTCGACACCGGTATAGGCACGCGAACCTACTCACTGATTGAACGCAAGATGGTCGACTCGGTTCTCTCCGATTCTGCCGGCCACCGCCGGTTCATGTTCGAAGAGGCTGCCGGGATAATGAAGTACAAGGTTCGCAAGCGATCGGCGCTGAACAAGCTCAATGCAACCGAGTCGGACATGCAGCGTGTGGCCGACATCATTGGAGAAGTGGAGAAGCAGGTCCGTTCTCTCAAGAGACAGCTATCACAGGCGCGGCGGCACCGACGCTACACGGATGAATTGAAGGGTATGGAGGTGTTCCTCGCTCGCCACGACTACGCTGAGTGGGAACAGATGCGGAGCAGATCCCACGAGAGCGCAGCCGTTCTCAACGGAGAGCTGGGTACTCTTGAGGGAATGCTCAAGAGAGACGAGGAGACCACGGACGCGATACGAGTCGACTTGCGTGGGAAGGATCAGATCCTGGCGGCTCTCGACGGAGAGATCGCTGAGTTCCAGGCTCGGATGCGGGATCTTGCGGACGGCCTCCTTGTGAGACGCGAGCGCATGAGATCATCGCAGCTTCGCGCAGAGGAACTTGATGTGGAAGCAACCGATGCCAGAGGCGACCTCTCTCTGGCCCTCGACAAGGCGGAGCAACTCGAAGCCGAGGTGAAAGGCGCGATTGCCGCGGCTGAGAACCTCGAGGCCGAATTCGCTGAAAGATCCGAGCTCCTGAAGAAGATTGAGAAGAACTACAGCTTACTCCAGAAGGATGTCGCGGGGCAGAAGCAGACGAGGCTCAAGGGACTGGAGAGCTCAGCAGGGATCAAGGGCGAGCTTGAGAGCTTCCGCGCGAGACTGGACGACCTCATGCGTGAGCACGTCGAGATCGAGACAGCTCTTGCCGCAGCGCGAGCTGAGCTCTCGGAGAAGGAGACCTGCATCCTTGAGGCTCTGGAAGACGAGAAGCTCCTACTGGACTCATCCAGAGCCGCACGCGCCGGGGAGAAGGCGAACTCTGCCAACTTGGATAGTGCCCGTGAGGAACTTCTGAGGACCCGAGAGAGAGAGGCGGGAGTCGGAGGAGAATTGGCGTCAGCACGACACAAGCTTGAACTCCTGACCGAAATCCGGGACGGCTACGGCGGATACCAGGATGGCGTGCGTGCTCTTCTTTCCGACAGATCGCACGAGGTCCCAGGACTCCTCGGGACTGTGGCGGATATCCTCAATGTGGAACCCGCCATGGCCCGTGCCCTGGAAGCTGCTCTTGCCGGGACCGTTCAGTACATCGTAACGACTGATGTGCCTTCAGCGCGTGCCGGCATTGGCCATCTCGCGGACCGTGAACTAGGTCGGGCGACATTTATCCCGCTCTCCGAACTCGATTCCGTGGCTCATCGGGATATCCCGAGTGAGATTCTCTCCAGAGAGGGTGTCATCGGGAGTTGCGAGGAGTTCGTCAGGTGTGCCGACGAACACCGCGCACTCGCTTCATTCCTTCTCGAGGGGGCAGTGGTTGTTGAAGATCTGGATCGCGGTGCGGATCTCGCACGCCGCTTCGGCAGCGCCGGTCTGGCATTCGTCACTCGGACCGGCGAGATGGTCTCGTCCTCCGGCCTTCTAGGTGGTGGTCGGGTGTCCAGTGACGATGCGGGACTCCTGAGAAGAGCGGAACGCGTCGAGAACGCACGACACGAGGTGGCAAGGCTCGAGTCCGAGCTTGTTGCCGCGAAGGCCACCGTCTCAGAGCACTCATCTAAGATCGAGTGCATGTCGACCGACGCGAGGTCGGCCGGCGCGTTGGTGGAACAAGCGGAGGCGGATTTGTGGGACGCCAAGAGAAGATTCACTGAACTCGAGCTGACCAAGACGAGCATCGACGAGAAGGCCGACAGCCTGGTCGGCCGCCGAGATGGACTCGCCGAGCGGATGACGGCAACCAGAATCGAGATCGCGGGGATCGCGGAGCGGCTCGCCGGTCTGTCTAAGGGAGAGGATGAGGCAGGCGAGCGCCTTCACATCCTGCAGAGGGACTTCGAAGACGCAGAGAAGGCGAGAGAAGCGGCCCTTGACGCGAGTAGGACAGCCGAGATCGGCGTCGCGTCATCGCGCGCGAACGTGAGACAGCTGCACGCCGAACGTGTGCAACTCGCTGACACGGCCTCGACTTCTCGCTCGGCGATTGAGAGGAAGATCGCCGAGCGTACCGAACACGTGCGGATAGCCGAAGAACTCGCCTCTAGTATCGAGGAGGATCAGAGCGCTCTTATTGAGCTTCGGTTGAAGAGGGATGAGCTTGCGGCGCGGCGCAAAAGCACCCACACCGAGACCCAATCGCGTCGCGCGAGGATTGAGAGCATCGCCGACGCCAACCGGGAAGCCCGTGAGTCCCGGGAGCGATGCCAGAGAGAGCTGCACGAGATTGAGCTCAGGGACACGGAGCTCAGAGGACGAAGTGAAGCGCTTGCGGTTCGGATTCGCGAGGACTACGGGATTGAACTCAGCGGTACGAGAGCCGAGGACGACACTGTCCCGGAAGCAGCCACCGATCTTGACACCGCGAGGCAAGAGGTCGAGAGAATCAAAGTGAGGCTGCGGTCGATGGGGCCCGTCAATCTGCTTGCTCTCGATGAATACGACGAGGAGAGTAAGCGACTCGAATTCCTGAGTGCTCAGTACGAGGATCTCGAGAGGTCGCGGACGATGCTCACCGAGGCCATTGAGGAGATCAATGCAACAGCGAAGAACATGTTCCTAGAGACATTTGAACAGGTCCGCGGGAACTTCACGGACATGTTTTCGCGCCTCTTCGAGGGGGGTGAGGCTGACCTCCGGCTTCTACAGCCTGACGATCCTCTGGATTCTCCGATCGAGATCGTCGCCAGTCCACGCGAGAAGAAGCTGGGACGACTGAGCCTCCTCTCTGGGGGCGAGCGGGCACTTACGGCGATAGCGCTGCTGTTCGCCATCTACCTTGTCAAGCCTTCGCCTTTCTGCATTCTCGATGAGGTCGATGCGCCGCTCGATGATGCAAATGTCAAACGCTTCATCAGGATGCTGCGGGAGTTCTCCGACAGAACGCAGTTCATCGTGATTACCCACAACAAGGTCACCATGCAGGCCACCGACAGGCTCTACGGTGTCACGATGGAGGAGTCCGGGATCTCGAAGGTGGTCTCCGTGCGGCTCGGTGAGATGGGAAACGAGGTCACGAGTGAAGAGATCGCTTACGAGACTGCTTAGCGGACTCGGCAAGACGCGAGCAGCCATCCTGGATGGCCTCAGAAATGCGCTCGGCAGCTCCCGAGCCCTCGACGCCGACGCACTTGAGGCGATCGAGGAGACATTGATTGCCGCAGACATCGGAGTCGAGACCGCGCTCGGTCTCATCGAGATCCTGAAGGAGAACACTGAGAAGAT
>JAUWBY010000192.1 GCA_030609605.1 Candidatus Eiseniibacteriota bacterium | reverse complement strand
AATCCTTCCCGAATCCACCTACAGATCCGGCTCCACCGTCTGATAAGATTCAGCAGCGTGGTTTTCGGCCGGAGTGTTATTGTCAGCTGCAGACCCGTTGATTGTGATCGGTTGTGCAAGTGGTGGCCAGTCACTACCGGCAGTGTATCGCAGCCGGTCCGGTATGGGAGCCGAACCGGCGTGAAGCGTGAGATCGGCGGTGGCTCAACAGTGGGGAGGAGCAGACATGGCAAGGAGAACATTCGTGTTCGCCGCCGTCCTTGTTCTTGCGTTCTCGGTAGTTGCGAGCGCGGACTGGAACGAAGGCGATCCATTCAAATGGATCCAGTTCCCGGATCTGAGCGAGATGGGTATGGATGTCAACGCGACGCATCCGTACATCCTGGCCGACGATTTCGAGTGCACCGAGACAGGTCTCATCACCGACGTTCATATATGGGGTTCGTGGTTGGAGGACTACATCCCGTACGGCGAGGATCCTACCGCCGTTTTCTTCACTCTGAGCATCCACGCAGACATCCCAGCCGAGCACAGCCCGACCGGCTACAGCATGCCGGGCGAGCTGCTTTGGATGATGGACTTCGAGCCGGGCATGTTCCAGGCACGCGTCTGGGCGAGCGACCTCATGGAGGGCTGGTTCGAGCCACCCGATATGTACACCCCTTGGGGTGACACGATCTGCTGGCAGTACAACTTCATAATCGACGAAGCGGCGGCTTTCCTCCAGGAGGGTACTGAGGAATTCCCGATCGTCTACTGGCTGGACGTGCAGGCACGGCCGCTGGACCCCTACGCCTACTTCGGTTGGAAGACGTCGATCGACCACTGGAATGATGATGCTGTCTGGGTGCACGGCGAAGAACCCTACATGGGCGACTGGTGGGAGCTGCGCTACCCCGAGGGACACCCGTACTTCCCAGAGTCGATCGACCTCGCTTTTGTGATCACCGGTGAAGGCGGCCCGCAGATGATCGACTGGGGCGATGCTCCGGACCCGACGTATCCGACATTTGCCTTGAGCGGTGGCGCTTCGCACGGGATCCTCGCAGGTTTCCAGATGGGTGCGCTCATAGACGCCGAGGTCGACGGCCAGCCCAACGGCAACGCTACGGGCGATGATCTTGCCGGATTCGATGACGAGGACGGTGTTATGTTCACAACGCCGATGATCCCCGGTCAGATGGCGACCGTTCAGATCGACATGACATCATCGCTTGGGGGCGGGTTCATCGACGCGTGGATCGACTTCGGCGGCGATGGCAGTTGGGCTCAACTCGGTGACCAGATCTTCAATGCTCAGTGGGTTCCCGGTGGTGTTATCACCCCATTGAACTTCAATGTGCCGGGACCGGGTGCAGCCGTCATCACGTTCGCGCGCTTCCGTCTGAGCAGCATCGGAGGTCTGCCGCACACAGGTGGGGCGATTGATGGCGAGGTCGAGGACTACGAGGTCATCATCGAATCCGAGGATTGGAAGTGGCTCCAACTGCCTGACCTCGAAGAGACAGGCATCGACGTCAATTGCACCGAGCCCTTCATCCTGGCCGACGATTTCTTCTGCGAGGAGCCAGGGCGGATCACGGAGATCTATGTCTGGGGTTCGTGGATCAACGACTACCTGCCTTTTGGCAATGATCCTGGGGCTGTGGTATTCACACTGAGCATTCATGAGGACATCCCGGCATGGGAGAGCCCGACGGGCTTCAGCATGCCCGGGGAGGTTCTGTGGATCCGCGACTTCGGACCCGATGAGTTCATGGTTGATATCTGGCAGGACGGGATACTGGAAGGCTGGATGGATCCGCCGGAGGAGTATTTCTTCCCCGGTGACACGATCTGCTGGCTCTATTCATTCACCATCCTGCCGGACGAGGCTTTCCATCAGGTCGGGATGCCGGACGAGGGGATCGTCTACTGGCTGGATGTTCAGGCGCACCCGTTCGATATCGACGCCCGGTTCGGCTGGAAGACGACGCTCGACCACTGGAACGACGATGCAGTCTGGGGTGTGGGCATGGAGCCGTACATGGGTCCGTGGGATGAGCTCCGCTATCCGCCGATGCATGCGCTCGCCGGACACTCGATTGATCTGGCGTTCGGCCTCGAGATGCACTACGGCACAGACGTTCCGGAAGATGTGATTCCGGAGAAGTACAACCTGCACCAGAATGTGCCGAATCCGTTCAACCCGAAGACCACGATCCGCTATGAGGTGCCGGCGGGCGGCGGTCACGTGGCAATCGAGATCTACGATGTCGCGGGCCGGCTCATAGCGACTCTGGTGGACGGGTTTGAAGCCGAAGGTGAGCAGAGCATTGTGTGGGATGGTCTGGATGCTGACGGCAAGCAGATGGCCACAGGTGTCTATTTCTACCGCATGAATGCTGAAGGCGTCGAGTCGAGCAGGAAGATGCTGCTTCTGAAGTAGGCGGCACTGCGAACGACGTTGAGAGCTGTGAGCAGGAAGCGAGCCCCCGTCCGAGGACGGGGGCTCGTCTGACTTGCGTGGGGCTTGAGGTCCCTCTGTGATTCCTGAGGGCTGAAGGTTCCGTAGCGTATGCGCGGCCGGGCGCTCGCTACCCTTTCTTCGCCTCTCGCCGCGCCTCTACGATCTCCTCGGCGATAGAGAACGGAACGGCCTCGTAGCGCTCGAAGTGCATTGTGAACTCCCCGCGGCCGCTCGTTGCGTTTCTGAGTTCTGATGAATAGCCGAACATCTCCGCGAGAGGGACCCGCGCTCTCGTTATGCTTGTCTTCCCCCGAGTCTCCATGTCAATGATCCTGCCTCGCTTGCTGCAGAGGCTGCCCGTGATGGCCCCCGTGCAGTCTTCGTTCGCAGTGACCTCGACACTCATGATTGGTTCGAGAAGCTCCAGTCCTGCCTTGCGGCAGGCGTTCTTGAATCCACGGGACGCGCATGTTCTGAATGCCATCTCCGACGAGTCCACATCGTGTGATGAGCCATCGAAGAGAGCAACAGTCACATCGACCATCGGGAATCCCGCGTACGGACCCTCGGCCATCGCGTCGATGATGCCGCGCTCGACGGCCGGGATGTACTCGCGAGGGATGCGTCCGCCAACCACCTTGTTCTCGAACTGAAAACCGGACCCGGGCTCACCCGGCGAGATCCGAATCTTGATGTGGGCGTACTGTCCGTGTCCCCCGGTTTGCTTCACGAGTTTCTCGTCGTGCTCGATCGATGAAACAACGGTCTCGCGGTAGGCGACCTGAGGAGTGCCTACGGCGGTGTTGACGTTGAACTCGCGCTTCAGGCGATCGACGATGATCTCGAGATGGAGCTCGCCCATTCCGGAGATGACGACATCGCCGGTCTCCTCATTCGTCGCCACCGTGAAAGTCGGGTCCTCTTCGGCCAGGCGCATGAGCGCCTTCGAGAGATTGTCCCGGTCGATCCGGCTCTCGGGTGTCACGGCCATGCCTATGACGGGTGTCGGGAACTCTATCGATTCAAGAATGACTGGGTGCTTCTCGCTGCAGATCGTGTCGCCCGTTCTCGTGTCGGAGAGACCCACGACCGCGCCGACATCTCCGGCGTGCAACTCATCGATCGCCTCGCGGTCGGCAGCGTGCATTTCGAAGAGCCTGCCGATGCGCTGGCGTTTGTCCCTGTTGGAATTGTAGACGGTCTCTCCGGACTTCAGCACGCCCGAGTAGACACGGATGTATGTCAGCTTGCCCATGTGCCGGTCTGCCTGGATCTTGAATGCGAGGGCCGCGAGCGGACAGTCATCCTTCGGCTTCCGCACTATCTCGGCATTGTCTTCCTTCTGCGTTCCAATGACGGGAGGCAGATCGAGAGGGGATGGAAGGTAATCTATGATGGCGTCCATGAGGCGTCTCACACCCTTGTTCTTGAACGCTGCACCGCACAGGACGGGAATGATGTCGCCCGCTATGGTCGCTTTCCTCATTGCCGCGACGCACTCATCGCGCCCCGGCGTATCACCCTCGAGGAACTTCTCCATGAGCTTGTCGTCCTGCTCGCTTATCCTCTCGATCATCACTTCCTCTGCTGCGCGAGCCTTCTCAAGAAGCTCTTTTGGGATTTTCTCCTCACGGATGTCCGTGCCCTTGTCGGTCTCGTCGAAGTAGACGGCCTTCATGTCGACGAGATCGATGATTCCCTCAAAGGTGTCCTCGGCGCCAATGGGAAGGACAACTGGAACGGCATTGGCGCCCAGCTCCTCCTTGATCGATTCAACGACGCCTTCGAAGTCCGCTCCCACGCGGTCCATCTTGTTGATGAACGCTATCCGCGGCACACGGTACTTCTCCGCCTGCCGCCAGACCGTCTCCGACTGCGGTTGCACACCGCCGACGGCGCAGAAAAGTGCGATCGTACCATCAAGCACGCGAAGCGAGCGTTCCACCTCTGCCGTAAAATCAACGTGCCCGGGGGTGTCGATGATATTGACCCGGTGATCCTTCCAGTAGGCAGTTGTAGCCGCGGCCGTGATCGTTATCCCGCGTTCCCGCTCCTGGGCCATCCAGTCCATCTTGGCCTCACCGTCATGGACCTCGCCCAGACGATGGGTCTTCCCCGCGAAGTACAGGATGCGCTCGGTCACAGTGGTCTTGCCGGCGTCGATGTGCGCCGTCATGCCCACATTTCGGATTTTGCTCTTGTCCATCTTCGGTGACATCCTGTTCTCCCTGGGT
>JAUWBY010000251.1 GCA_030609605.1 Candidatus Eiseniibacteriota bacterium | reverse complement strand
GTCTGAGGCGGCCGATAGATGATTTCTTCGATTCTGTTATGGTTATGACTGAAGACGACAAACTCCGTGCCGCCAGGCTCGCTCTGTTGGGAGGAGTTCGGGATCTTTTTAGCGGGATTGCGGACTTCTCGAAAGTCGTTCTGGAGGGGGAGCGGATCAAGGAGTAAGCAGCAATGAAAGCCGGCAAGCGAACCGTGATCACCCATTCTCTGCTGATATCAGCAGTGGTCTTTCTCATGCTTGGTGTGGGGTGCGCCGGCAAGCCCGAATCTCCCAAGGTCGTTTTGCTCGGAATCGACGGCATGGATTGGCGGATGGCCGAGCCCCTGATTGAGGAGGGAAGGCTTCCCAATATCGCGGCCATTCTGGACCGGGGTGTGAAGGTAGACTTGCGCTCTGTCGGTCCTCAGATGAAATCCCCGATCATCTGGACATCCATTGCAACCGGCAAAACGCCGCGCAAGCACGGGATCGGCGATTTCCTCTCTGATGACAGGCAGCTATTCAACTCGGCGGGATGGAAGGCCCGGGCCGTATGGGACATCCTGGGAGAGCACGGGTACACCGTCGGAGTGGTCAACTGGTGGCTCACCTGGCCGGCACAGCTTGTCAACGGCTACATGGTGGCCGAAAGAATCACGTACACAGCGGGGGACGGCTATCCTGAGATCGTAGAATTGACCTCCCCGGCGGAACTCGCCGAAGAGCTCGCATCACACACACGCGCGGTGTGTGAGACTCCCGACAGTGACATCGCGCCGTTTCTGAATGGAGATAGCTGGGACAAACCCGATGATCTCATGGTGGGCGAGGGGGTCAAGTCGTTTCGGGGGATCTATGCGGCCGACCAGACCGTGCTGGGTGTGTCGAAGTACCTGATCGAGTCACGGGAGCAACCGGACTTTCTGGCCATCTATTTTCAGGGATTGGATGTGGCGTGCCATTGCTTCTGGGGAGAGTGGGATCCGTCGTCTGTGGATCTTCGCATGAGCGATGAGTTGATCGAGACATTCAACGATGTGATTCCACGATACTATGAACGCATCGACGCCGCGATCGGGGAAATCCTGGAGGTCGTCGATGAGAACTCGACGATCATCATCTGTTCCGATCATGGATTTCGAGGACCATTCCGATCTACGCAGGGGATCAAGCTCGGGATATGGATGCATCGCGAGATCGGTGTCCTGACTGCCACCGGGCCCGGGATCGCGCATCTGTCCGAGCGGGTGAACGGGAGCGTCTTTGACATCACGCCGACACTGCTCGCGCTCTACGGCATTCCCGTCGGGCGGGACATGGACGGTTTCGTTCTGAGCGAGATACTCGACGAGAGTTTCATGGCGTCTCGACCTGTCTCCTACGTGCCAACGCATGAGAGCGGGAGCCGAGTGAGGTCGGAACAGCCCGAGGCCGGTGCCGTGGATGAGGCCATCAAAGAGAAGTTGAGGTCGCTGGGTTATATAGAGTAGCAGGACAGCTTGCGCCCGGCAGGGGGATGAGAAGTGATCGGACAATTCGGAATAGCGCGTGCAACGCTCGGCCTTGTGGTGGTCACCCTTCTGCTGTGTCTGGTGATCGGTTGTGGGAATAGAGGAGGGGACGTCGAGAGACGCTTCCTCCTGGTCGGTCTCGACGGTCTTGAATGGAGCGCCGTGGAACCGCTCCTTGAAAAGGGAAGGCTTCCCAATCTTCAGGCGCTTATGGATCGCGGTGTCTGGTGCAGACTCAGATCGCTCGAACCGAAGCGCAAATCGCCGGTCATATGGACGACCATGGCGACCGGCAAACTTCCGGACAAGCACGGCATCAGCGACTACTTCGATCCCACGACGAAGAAGCTCCTTACGAGCAATGTCCGCTCCGCGCGGACGTTCTGGGATATCCTCGGCGAGCGGGGGCACACTGTGACCGTGATCGGGTGGCTCGTGAGCTGGCCGGCCGAGGAGGTCAACGGGTACATGGTCACGGACTATTTCCGCTACCCGCCGAAGCCCGACCGACCGCTTCCGGAGAAGCTGACCTACCCCGATGAACTTCTGGCTGAGATTGAACCGCTTCGCGTCGTCAACAAGAGCATCGCCGACAGCGAGGTCGAGCGATTCTTCAATCTCGCAAACGCGATGAGTGGAGAAGAGGCGCAGCGGCTGCCCGTGGCCGAGATGTTCCGCGAGATGAGGGCGATCAGCGACCTCGATGGACATATCGAACAGTTCAAAGATTTCTTCGCTGCGGACCGCACTTTCATGGCAGTTGCGCAGCACATTATTCGAAAGCGCCCAACCGATGTCTGTATCGTGTATCTGCGAGGAACCGATTCGGTCAGCCACAAGTTCTGGGCGGCCGGTTGGCCGGGGGATGTAGGCGTGGAGGTTGCCGAGACCGATTTGCGCGTCTTTGGAGAGACGGTCGAGCGCTACTACGAGTACGCCGATGAAATGCTGGGCGAGCTTGTCGCCGAGTTCGGGGACGGCGCCACGATCATGGTCTGCTCCGACCACGGCTTCGAAGGGCCGCGTTCTCCAAATGAGAGGGGCGGTATCAAGGATCATGGTCCGCTTGGCGTCTTCGTGCTTGCCGGAGCCGGCATCAGGAGCGTGGGAGAGATAGAGGAGACCAGCGTCCGTGACATC
This sequence comes from Candidatus Eiseniibacteriota bacterium, assembly GCA_030609605.1. Lineage (GTDB taxonomy): Bacteria > Joyebacterota > Joyebacteria > Joyebacterales > Joyebacteraceae > Joyebacterum. Next base: position 1,052 of record JAUWBY010000251.1, on the reverse strand, counting down.
ACGCCGACGATCCTGGAGCTTTTCGGACTCCCGATAGGGGATGACATGGATGGGGTGGTGATGATGGAGGCGTTTGAGGAAGGCTATCTCAGGGCGCATCCGGTTCGGAAGATCCCAACGTACGAGATTCCGGAGGAAGAGAAGTGAGAGCTACACGCACCATTTTCAGCATCGCTGTTATCGCAGGGCTCGCCGTCGGTGCGTTCTGTCTGTCTTCCTGCTCGCGTGGTGTGAGCGGACCGATCGATCGCAAGGTTATGATCATCGGTGTCGACGGCCTCGAGTGGGACGTCATGGGGCCGATGATCGAGACCGGCAAGCTTCCGACTTTCGCGCGCCTCATGGATGAGGGAGCGTGGGGTGAAATACAGTCGCTCGACATTCTGGAATCTCCCGTCATCTGGACGAGCATTGCAACGGGCAAATTGCCCGAGAAACACGGGATAACAGGATTCGCCAAGGCGATACGCGGGGCCGCCGAACCTGCACCAATAACCTCGAATGTCAGGCGCGTCGAGACCATCTGGGACATGCTCGGCGAACAGGGCTTGAGTGTTGGAGTGGTTTCCTGGCTTGCCACGTGGCCGGCCGAACCTGTCAACGGCTACATGGTCTCATCGTACTTCAACTACGGATGGAATAGCGATCCCGACGACAAGAACAAAAGGATCACTTTCCCCGAGGGTCTTGCCGACGACCTGGCAAAGTATCGTGTTGGGTCGGGCGATATCTCCGACGAACAGCTCCACGAGTTTCTCGCTGCGGATGTAGAGCCGGGGAGCTCGCTCGAAGCACGCAGCGAAGCGCTGCGAGTAGCGATAGCGAGCGACGAGACAACCAGACGCGTGGCGCACTCCCTGGCTGGAAGCTTTCCGACCGACCTCTTCGCCGTCTACTTCAGGGGAGTCGATGGCCCCAGCCATAAGTTTTGGACCGACGCGTTTCCTGAGACCGGACCGCCCATCACCAAGGAAGAAATAGAGGCGTTCGGGCAAGTCGTTCCCAGGTACTACGAGTACATGGATCGCGTCGTTGGTGAGTTCCTTGAGTAC
>JAUWBY010000115.1 GCA_030609605.1 Candidatus Eiseniibacteriota bacterium | reverse complement strand
ATCTTCTGGCACGGGAACTCGGACGCGTTCCGAATGAGACCATTGTCTACTGCTGCGGACCCCGGGCGATGACTGACGCAGCGGGAGCTCTGGCGCTTGAGCGGGACCTTCACTGCGAGGTATCGCTCGAAGAGGTCATGGCCTGCGGAACGGGCGCCTGCCGGGGATGCGTGGTGGAAACCCGAGACGGTTACAGGACCGTCTGTTCTGATGGCCCCGTCTTTGACGCGAGAGCGCTGGTGCTGGAGGGTGTCGTCTGTGCCTGATTTGACCACGAAGATGGGCAAGCTGACTCTGCGGAATCCCGTCATCCTCGCTTCCGGCACGGTCGGATATGGAACCGAGTACGGCAAGCTCATTGATCTCTCCCTGGTCGGCGCGATCGTCACGAAGACCATCACGCCCGATCCTCGCGAGGGCAACCGTCCCCCGCGGCTGAGAGAAACGCCGGGCGGGCTCCTGAATTCCATAGGACTCGAGAACGTGGGGCTTGAGAGGTTTCTCAAGGAGAAGCTCCCGGGGACGGCCCAACTGCCGACGAAACTCATAGCGAGCGTCGCGGGTTCGGACGCCGGGGAGTTCGCCCGTCTCGCATCCGCAGTGGGTGAGAGAGATGAAGTGTCGGCCGTTGAACTCAACATCTCGTGTCCGAACGTCAAGCGTGCGAGGCGTCCTCTCTGGGCCGACCCAGACGCGGTGGGCAAGGTGGTGAGTGCGGCAAGAGCCGCTACGCAGTCAACTCTGATCGTGAAGCTCTCACCGAACGTAGCGGATGCACTGTCGGTGGCGGAGGCGGCGAAGGAGGCGGGCGCCGATGCGCTTGTCGTCGCAAACACGTTGACCGGCATGCGGATCGATCTCGACAGCAAAGCTCCGGCCCTCGGCAATATCTTCGGAGGACTGTCCGGAAAGGCGCTCCTGCCGGTCAACCTCGCTCTGACCTGGCAGATTGCCGGAGCCGTACAATTGCCCATAATCGGCTCCGGAGGCATAGCCACGGCGGACGACGCACTTGAGTACATCCTTGCGGGCGCTTCAGCGTTCCAGGTGGGAACCGCCCTCTTCAAAGACCCCGGAGTTGCAGCTTTGATCGTACACGGAATCGAGGAACGGATGATACGGGAGGAATGGAACGAAATGGCCGCGTATGTAGGCGCGGCAAGAAAGGAGAGGGAACCATGTCTGACAACCGAAGCAGATTGATAATAGCCCTCGATCTGCCGACTCGTGAGGAGGCGCTTGACCTGGCGCACAGAACGGCGGACTACGCCTCGCATTTCAAGGTCGGCAGCCGACTCTTTACGGCGGAAGGGCCCGAACTGGTGAGAGAGCTGAAGGAATCGGGGTACGGTGTTTTTCTTGATCTCAAGTTTCACGACATTCCGAACACGGTCGCCGAGGCAGCGACCGCAGCGACGTCGCTAGGCGTCGACATGTTCGACGTCCACGCCGCCGGCGGGACCGCGATGATGCGGGCGGCGGTGACGGCCAGTCGGAAAGAGGCCGAGCGAATGAGCATAGACCCGCCGAAGGTCCTGGCTGTCACGGTCCTCACAAGCATGTCGTCGACCGTGGACGAGGTGCTGGCGCTGGCCGAGCGTGCGAAGGGCGCAGGCCTCGACGGGATCGTCTCCTCAGCCTGGGAGGCAAGAGCCATCCGGGATCGCCTAGGCCCCGACTTCCTCATCGTCACTCCGGGCATCAGGCCTTCGTGGGCGGCCAAGCAGGACCAGCATCGTGTCGCGACACCGCTCCAGGCGTTCGAGAACGGCGCGGACTACATCGTGATCGGCCGTCCCATCAGGGACTCCGCCAAGCGGCCGAGCGAAGCGGCCCGGATGATCCTCGATGACATGAACCCCGTAGAGGTGAGAGAGTGACAACTGCCACAGCAGACAGAGTGCTTGCACTCATGATCGAGACCAAGGCGCTCCTCGTCGGCCATTTCCGGCTGACATCGGGACGTCACAGTGGAGAGTACTTCCAGTGCGCCCGCATCCTTGAACGGCCCGACGCGGCCGAGGAACTGGGGCGCTTGCTGGCCGACCGCTTCTGCAATGATGCCGTCGATGTGGTCGTGGCACCCGCGCTCGGAGGTATCATCATCGGTTACGAGGTCGCCCGAGCGCTGGGCGTGAGGTCGATCTTCGCCGAGCGCGAGAGCGGCGCGATGAGATTGAGACGGGGTTTCTCCGTTAAGCCGGGCGAGCGTGTGCTCGTGGTTGAGGACGTTGTCACAACGGGGAGCTCCATCAAGGAGGTGGCCGAGCTGGTCAGAGAGGCGGGGGGAGAAGTCGTGGGGTTCGGATTCCTGGTCGATCGCAGTCTTGACCCGTCGGGCCTGGGTGAACGATCCGAATCGCTCCTCAAGCGCCATATCGACAGCTACGAACCGGACCACTGCCCGCTCTGTCTTGAGGGCATCCCGGTGACGAAGCCGGGAAGCAGGCCGGACGGAGGCGCGTGATGACACTGGAATATCGTTCCTGAAGAGACAGTCTCACAGGGTTCCAGAGGAGGGCTCGATGGGTTTCTACATCGGACGAGGCAGAAAGGCGCGGCAGGCCTTCGGCTTCGATGAGGTCGCCATCGTTCCGGGGCGGGTCACTATCAACCCCGAGGAAACGGATACAACCTGGCGACTTCGCGACATGGAGTTTACGGTACCGATCCTGGCTGCTGCGATGGACGGTGTCGTGGACGCAACAATGGCTGTGGAGATGTCAAAGCTGGGCGGGATCGGAGTTCTAAACCTCGAGGGCGTCCAGACGCGGTATGAGGATCCCGAAGACGTCTTGGGTAGGATAGCCGGCGCTACACCGGAAGAGGTCACGCGCTATGTCCAGGAACTCTACGAACCGGAGATCAAAGAGGAACTCGTTGGAAAGCGCGTGGAGGCGATCAAGTCACGGGGAGCCATCGCTGCCGTCTCGGCAACACCCAGGCGCGCCGAACGACTCGGAAGATTGGCCGAGGAGGCCGGAGCGGACATCTTCGTGATCCAGACGACCGTTGCCACAATCGATCACGTGTCCACCGCCTATCCGACGCTCGACTTCCAGGCATTCATAGACTCAATGTCGATACCTGTCATCGTAGGCAACTGCGTCACCTATGACGTCGCACTCGATCTGATGGAGGCCGGGGCTTCGGCCGTGCTTGTCGGCGTCGGACCGGGAGCCGCCTGCACGACAAGGGGAGTGCTCGGATTGGGCGTCCCACAAGTCACTGCTACCGTCGATGCTGCCGCTGCGCGCGATTTCCACCAGAAGAGAACGGGAGTGTACGTCCCCATCATAACGGACGGCGGAATGGACACCGGTGGCGATGTCTGTAAGGCATTCGTCTCAGGAGCCGACGCGGTCATGATAGGCTCTGCGATGGCCAGGGCGAAGGAAGCCCCGGGGCGAGGGTACCACTGGGGAATGTCGACACCGCACGGAGACCTTCCCAGAGGCGCCCGAGTCAAGACGGGGACGAGCGGCACACTCAAGGAGATCCTCCTGGGACCCGCGCGGACCGACGACGGCACGCAGAACTTCCTGGGAGCCATCAAGACCTGCATGGGCTCCGTCGGCGCCAAGAACATCTTTGAGATGCAGCACGCCGAGCTGATCATCGCTCCTTCTATCCGATCTGAAGGCAAGCTCATGCAGCGCGCGCAGGGTGTTGGAATGTGGAGATAGCTGGGCCGGTTCGAAAGTGGAGGGCGGACCATGGCTTTGGGGGCACCTACGTCTGTGCAAGGCAGGGGACACAAGTCGAGAGAGCATAGTCATACACGCGTCGCCATCTTGGACTTCGGCTCGCAGTATACGCATCTTATCGCGCGCCGGATAAGGGAACTCGGCGTCTTTTCCGAGGTCCTGAGATACGACACGCCTCTGGCCCAGATAGCCGCGAACACGGGAGCCATTGTACTCTCGGGCGGACCATCGAGCATCTACGCCGACGACGCGCCGAAACCCGATCCGGGCATCTTCGAGCTGGGCATCCCAGTGCTCGGCATCTGCTACGGCATGCAGGCGACTGCCCAGGCGCTCGGGGGAGGCGTCTCCCGTAGCGATACGCGCGAATACGGTCCCATGGGCTTTGCTCCGAACTCCGGTCACCCGCTCTTCGACGGGCTGAGCGACAACCTGCAGGTCTGGATGAGCCATGGGGATGAGGTCGCATCGCCTCCGCCTGGGTTCGAAGTCATCGGTAGAAGCTCAGACGGCAAGATAGCTGCGATAGGCTCCGACGAGCGATGCATCTACGGTCTCCAGTTCCATCCTGAGGTCATACACACCGAGGGCGGCGGTCGACTGCTCGAGAACTTCGTCAGACAGCTCAGCAGGATAGAGGGTAGCTGGACACCGAGGTCGTTCGTGGATGAAACTGTCGAGGATATCCGAAATCGCGTTGGAGATTCCCGTGTCATCTGTGCTCTCTCGGGCGGAGTCGATTCGTCTGTGATGGCAGTGCTTATTCACAAGGCCATCGGTGACAGACTCATCCCGATCTTCGTTGACAACGGGGTGCTCAGAAAGGGCGAGGAACTCGACGTCATAGACAGGCTCCGGGACAGGCTCGGCATCACGATCAGCGTCGTGGACGCGGCCAACCGTTTCCTCGCAGCGCTCTCCGGAGTGATCGACCCGGAGCGCAAGAGAAAGATCATCGGCCACGAGTTCATACGCGTGTTCGAGGAAGAGGCTTGTCGTGAGGGGGATATCCGTTTCCTTGCGCAGGGCACGCTCTACCCGGACGTCATCGAGAGCGTTTCTGTGAAAGGTCCATCGGCCACGATAAAGAGCCACCACAATGTGGGTGGCCTCCCTGAGCGCATGGATCTCGAGCTGCTCGAGCCGCTGAGAATGCTCTTCAAGGATGAGGTTCGGAAGGTGGGCGCTGAACTCGGAATCGACGCTGACATCCTCGGCAGGCACCCGTTCCCCGGACCCGGGCTGGCCATCCGTATCCTTGGAGAAGTGACGAAGGAGAGGGTGGCCATGCTGCAGGAAGCCGACGCCATCGCACTTGAGGAGATACGGCGAGCCGGTCTGTATGATGACATATGGCAGGCCTTTGTGGTCCTCCTGCCCGTGAGGACAGTCGGAGTGATGGGGGACGAGCGAACCTACGAGCACGTCGTGGCAGTGAGGGCCGTGCATTCGCTGGACGGGATGACGGCTCACTGGTTCCCGATGCCCTTTGACGTTCTTGAGCGGATATCGGCGCGGATTATCAACGAGGTGCGCGGGGTCAATCGTGTCTGCTACGACATAAGCTCGAAGCCACCGTCCACGATCGAGTGGGAATGAGGAGTTCCGAAACGTGATCGACAGATACGCATACCCGGAGATGGCCGACATATGGAGTGATGATACCAGACTCGCGCTTTGGGTGAAGATCGAGATCGAGGTCGTGCGAGCGTGGGCCGAACTCGGCCGCGTGCCCGAAAGCGCTCTGGCCGTGATCGAAGACAAGGCCGCCGTGGACACCGAACGCATGAAGGAGATTGAGGAAGCGACGCACCATGACGTGATCGCCTTCCTCACGACGCTCGGAGAGAGCATCGGACCGGAGGCACGGTACGTCCACCTGGGGATGACCTCCTCCGACATCCTTGACACCGCGACGGGAGCGCAGATCGCGCGGGCGGGGCGCCTGCTTCTCGATGAGCTCGACAACCTCACGGATCGTGTCCGGACGCTGGCCCTCCAGCACGAGGAGACCCCGATCTTCGGCCGGACACACGGCGTGCACGCCGAACCGATGAGCCTTGGTCTCAAGTTCGCTTACTGGTGGGACGAACTAGTGCGGGCGGGCGACATGCTCGCCGTCGCCACGGGCGCCGCCGCCGTGGGGAAGATATCAGGACCAGTCGGTACCTACGCCAACCTCGACCCGCGCATCGAAGGACGCGTATGCAAGGCCCTCGACATCCATCCGGCCGAGATCTCAAACCAGATAGTCTCACGCGACAGACACGCGCGGTATCTGTCGGCCCTCGCCGTGCTTGGAAGCGTGATCGCTCGACAGGCTCTGGAGATCCGCCTGCTTGCGCGCACCGAGACCGCTGAGATACTCGAGGGCTTCGGCAAGAAACAGAAGGGCTCGTCCGCAATGCCGCACAAGCGGAACCCCATCAAGTGCGAGCAGATGTGCGGACTCGCGCGCCTCTTGAGAGCAAACGCTGCGGCAGGCATGGAGAACATCGAGCTGTGGCATGAACGCGACATCTCGCACTCCTCGGTGGAGCGCATCATTCTCCCTGACAGCTCGATCATCGCCCACTACATGGTGAAACGGTTCGCCAACGTGGTCGCCGGACTCGATATCAGGCCGGACGCGATGCTCAAGAACCTCGGATCATCACGGGGTCTGTTCGCGTCGGGAACGGTCCTGACGCTACTGGTGGAAGCCGGACTATCGCGCGATGACGCCTACGACATCGTTCAGTCCGCGGCCATGCGAGCCGGGGCGGAGGGCACTCCATTCCGGGATGAGATTGCGAAAAGCAAACGTGTGCGTGAATTCCTGAGTGATGAGGCGCTGGATGATGCGTTGAGCCTTGAGCGTCACATGAAAGGTACGAGAGCAGTGTTCGAACGGATGGGGTTCTTCAGTGAAGCTGAGGAATGCGGGCAGTGCTAGCGAGGGGTCGGTCGGCGTAGCGGGACCGAAGGAGAACAACGTATGAGAAAAACGAAACAGCTGTATGAGGGCAAGGCGAAGATCCTCTGGGAGACGGATTCTCCAGGGCGCATGATTCAGGAATTCAAGGACGATGCCACGGCTTTCAACGGCGTCAAGCACGAGATCATCAGCGGGAAGGGCGTGCTGAACAACCAGATCTCGTCTCATTTCTTCACGCTTCTGAACGAGGCCGGCGTCACGACGCACTTCGTCGAGAAGATCAGCGAGAGGGAGATGGTTGTTGATCGCCTCGAGATGCTGCCGATCGAGGTCGTAGTGAGAAACGTCGCCGCAGGCTCAATGGTGAAACGCCTCGGCATCGAAGCGGGACGCAGATTCGACCCGCCGATCGTCGAGTACTACCTGAAGGACGATGATCTCAACGACCCGATCCTCTCGGAGGAGCACGTCACGGCCCTGGGTCTCACGACGCATGAGTTCATGGCCGAGATGAAGACAGCGGCGCTCAAGGTGAACAGCATCCT
>JAUWBY010000248.1 GCA_030609605.1 Candidatus Eiseniibacteriota bacterium | reverse complement strand
GAGAGCGAGCTCAGGGACGCGGGTGCGGTTGAGGATGCACTTGATAAGCTCAAGTCATCGGGAGAGACGTACGAGAAGGAAAGCGCCGTCTGGCTCAGGACCACGCCGCACGGCACGAATGAGGACAAGGTCATCGTGAAGAGCGACGGGCTTCCCACATATCTCCTTCCCGACGCTGCCTATCATCTCAACAAGTTCGAGAGAGGGTTTGATCCCGTCATTAACCTCTGGGGTCCGGACCACCACGCGCACATCGCCGAGATGCACGCGATTCTCGATATTCTCGGGTATCCCAAGAGACACTTGGAAGTCCAGATAGTCCAGCAGGTGAACTTCATCGAGGGTGGCCAGCAGGTCAAGATGTCCAAGCGGGCCGGGCGGCTGGTCACGCTCAGCGAACTCGTCGGAGACGTCGGAGTGGACGTGGCGAAGTTCTTCTTCCTCATGCGGAAGCAATCGTCGCATCTCGACTTCGATCTGGACCTGGCGAGGGAGGAGACCGATGAGAACCCGGTCTTCTACGTGCAGTATGCGCATGCCCGGGTCTCGAGCCTGATACGCTTCGCTGAAGATAGAGGACAGATGGTCCCGTCGCCGGATAACGTGGACCTGTCCGATGTGGGGGTGGGCGATGCCTGTCAACTGGTTCTCATGCTCGCCGATTTCCCGCGGCTCATCGAGAGTGCCGCTGAGGCACGCGAGCCGCACAGGCTGACGACGTACCTGAGGGATGTTTCAGCCAGATTCCATGCCTACTATCACAACAACCGCATCGTCACGGACGATCCTGCAACGACGTCCGCACGCCTGTTTTTGTCTGAAGCGACGCGGACCGTACTCAGAAACGGTCTCAAGCTGCTCGGTATCGCAGCGCCCGAGAGAATGTAGCAGGAGGGTGGCTCGTGGCAGTCCGCTACATCGATGGCCCTCGATTCGTGAAGGCGTTCATCGCCGGCGCCCAATGGGTGGCGACGAAGCGCGCCCACCTGAACGAGATAAACGTCTTTCCCGTTCCCGATGGTGATACGGGCACGAATCTGACACTCACACTCAAGGCGGCCACCGACGCGATCCGCCACCATGAGAACCGCCCTCTCGGTGAGATCGCTGAGGCACTATCGCGTGCCGTGCTGCTCGGTGCCAGCGGAAACGCGGGCGTCATCTTCGCTCAGTTTCTGAGGGGCTTCGCAGGAGAACTCGAGGGCACGGATCGTCTCTACCCGCCGGCCTTCGCCGTTGCGCTCAGAGAATCGGTGAACGGGGCCTACGAAGCCATGGCCGAGCCGACCGAGGGGACCATCCTTACCGTGATGCGCGAGTCGACCGACGAGGTCGCGCGCGTGGTCGAGGAGGGCGAAGGAGATTTTCTGGTCATTCTCTCGGTGATGCACCGGAAGGCCACGGAGAGCCTCGTCCGCACGCCTGACCTTCTGCCGGTTCTCAAGGAAGCGGGCGTCGTCGACGCAGGGGGAGAGGGCTTCGTCGATTTCCTCGAAGGCATGCTTCGTCTGTTCCGGGGAGAGGACGTGGGTGACGCGCTCGATGCACTGCCGACCGTAGACCGTGCTGTGCTGCCGAAGATGAAGGAGAAGGATCTCAAATACCAGTATTGCACGGAATTCCTGGTCGAGAGTGCGGACGTCAATCCGGACGACCTCCGGATCCGGCTCGTGGGTCTGGGTGGTTCACTCATAGTCGTAGGGGGCACGGGACTCGTCCGCGTGCACATTCATACCAACAGCCCCGACAAGGCCTTCGACGCCGCGGCGAAGTTCGGAGACGTGCGGAACAAGAAGATAGACGACATGCGTGAGCAGCACCGGGAGTTCATACGAAAGAGCGTTTCTGCCGAGCGGCAGGTTCGCATTGTCACGGATTCGACGGCCGACATCCCGAGTGATATCGCGGAGGACTTGGGTATCATCGTTGTGCCGCTCACCGTGAACTTCGATGATGGGAGCTACAGGGACGGCGTCGATCTTTCCCACGAGGAGTTCTACGCGAAGCTCGCAACCGTCGAAAGACCTCCAACGACTTCGCAGCCTACACCGCAGGACTTTCTGAAGCAGTACGAGGAGCTGAGTTGGGAGACGAAGACCGTCCTCTCTATCCACATATCATCCAAAATGAGCGGGACGGTCCAGTCGGCCCTGACCGCATCAGAGCAGGTCAGTGGCCTTGAGGTGAAGGTCATCGATTCGAGGACCGTGTCGGTGGCGCTCGGGCTGGTTGTCATCGAGACGGCGCGGGCTGCCCGATGTGGGGCGTCCCTCGCGGAGCTCGAGGTGCTCGCCTCGGGCCTCTGTGCACGTGCGCGCGTCTACTTCACGGTGGGAACGCTCGACTACCTCGTGAAGGGAGGGCGCATCGGCCGGGCGCAGGCCATCGTCGGGAAGCTGGCCCGCTTGAAGCCCATTCTGACAGTCGAAGATGGGAAGATAGCGGCGGCAGCCAAGGCGGTCGGAGAGCGCGGCGTCATTGACAAGCTCGGCGAGCTGGCGGCCCCTGAACTCGAGGGCGGATCAGGCGGAACGCTGGGGATCGTACAGGCGCAGCGACCGGAGATGGTGCAGCGTCTCGGTTCCTCCTTCCGCGAGCGGTTCGGGTTCGATGAGGTGACCGCCTTTGAACTCGGCGGGATCGTCGGAACGCACGTGGGACCAGGGACATGGGGCGTGGGGTACCTGCGGAGGAGGTCGGGTGGGGGGTGATGGGTGCCCGTTGGGCGCTGCTGAGGAGATGGACGCCGCCGCCGTCAGGCGATGATCATCGTCCAACGGCGGCGGGAAGAAAGACAAGAGAGCGGCTCTGAAGAACTGCCGTGGATCTACTTGAGCAAGACCAGCTTCTTCACGGAAGCGCCGCGATCGGAACGTAGCACGCAGAAGTAGACACCGGAGGCGACTCTATCACCGCCCTGGTCCTCGGATGTCCAGACGATCTCGTGATCTCCCGCAGTTCTCCTTGAATCCAGCAGTGTCTTCACCAGTCTTCCGCGACAATCGTAGATGCTCAGACTGACCTGGCCGGGTTGAGGCAAACTGAACATGATGGTCGTGTGCGGGTTGAAGGGATTCGGGAAGCTGGACAGCCGCGACCCGCCGACGTCAGGCACGGACGAGAATGGGTCGCCGAACTCGTGAACCCCCATGTCGACGATCGGAGCCGTTCCGTTGCCGGTGTCGGGAGTGTCACTGTCATCGATCCGACGGTCGTTGCCGAAGAAGTCGAAGGGGATCTCCTCAAGAACGTTGCCGTCATCATCCAGGTCGCCGATGTCTGCCGGAAGGGCGTCGTTGTTTGCGGCATCGATGCAGGGAGAACCGGTCTGCAGCTCGAAATCGCCGTTCACCGGATCCACGAACAGCGGGTCCTCGGAGATGTTGTGATCTGCAGGATCTTCGAAGCCCGGCTGCTCGACATTGCAGTAGGTAACGACAGGCTCGGAGGAAAACGCGCTGTAGAGCACGTCATTCCCCATCAGAATGCAGTTTGTGATCACAGGATCTGAGTGCTGGTAGCTGTAGATTCCTTCTCCAACACACCCCGAATCATTGCCGCAGAAGACGCAGTTCGTGAGGACCGGTGAGGCAGCGAAGTTGTACATTGCCCCTCCGTGCGCATTCCCGGCAGTAGCCTCGTTGTCTATGACGGTGCACTGAATCATCGTAGTAGTTTCATTGGTGTTGTATATGGCGCCACC
>JAUWBY010000365.1 GCA_030609605.1 Candidatus Eiseniibacteriota bacterium | reverse complement strand
TTCCCGGTCATCGCGGCGCCCCCTCGTCGATTCCGCGGCGTCAGATCAACCCCAGCTTGCCTCCAACCAACTTGAGCTTATCGAGTGCGATCGCAAGCTCGTCGTCCCCCAGACTCGCCATCACACTGATGCGTATCAGAGAACCCTCCTTTGGCACGGCCGGAGAGACGACCGGATTCACGATCACCCCTTCGTCCTCCACACCACCCGCCATCAGGAAGGTCTGCTCCTCGTCACCGATGAGGATGGGTAATATGGGAGTTACGGTCGGCTCGAGCCTGAAGCCCGCGTCCAGAAGCCCCTCTCTCAGGAAGTCGGTGTTCTTCCCGAGCCTCTTCATGAGCTCGGGCTCCTCCTCCATCACCTCGAGGCACGCGAGCACCGTGGCCATGGAGGACGGCGGCGGACTCGCTGAGAAGATGAAGGGCCGAGACCTCAGCTTGAGGTAGGACACGACCTCCTGCGTAGACGCAGTGAAGCCGCCGATAGTACCCAGCGACTTGCTGAACGTGCCACATACGAAGTCGGCCTGCCCTTCCATGCCGAAGTACTCGAGCGTCCCGCGACCGGTGGCGCCTATCGCGCCCGTCCCGTGCGCGTCGTCCACCATGATCGCAGCACCGAAGCGGTCGGCGAGCTTCTTGATGCCGGGGATGTCACCGAGGGTTCCCTTCATGCTGAACACGCCGTCGGTCACGATGAGTCTGTCGGATGAGTCGTCGCATTTCGACAGTTCGTCTTCGAGGCTCGCCATGTCGTTGTGCTTGTAGACCTTCACCTCGGCGCCGGTCAGCCGGCAGCCCTCGACGATGCTCGCGTGATTGAATTCGTCGCTCAGGACGACGTCCCCCTCCTCCGTCATGGTACTGATGGTCCCCATCATCGTCATGAAGCCGGTGCTGAAGACGACGGCCGCCTCCGTCCCTTTGAACTCCGCGAGCTTCCTCTCAAGCCTGTTGTGCAGGCTCGTGGTTCCCGTGAGCACGCGCGAACTGCACGCGCCGGTGCCGTACTCCTCGACCGCCTTCACGGTCGCCTCTACGACCTTCGGGTGAGTCGCCAGTCCAAGGTAGTTGTTCGAGCCGAGCATGATGAGCTTCCGGCCGTTCATCGTCACGACCGGACTTGCGGCGGGATCCATCTGACGCAGGTAGAAGAACTGGTTGGCGGCCTTGAGGGAATCGACCCAGGCGTTGAACTCGCGGCATTTGTCGGAGAGAGCCATTGTCCACCCCCCTCACTACTGCTGGCTGGCTGTTCAGTGCTCCGGCAGCTCGCGCAGAGCCGCCCCATCAGCCCCGCTACCAGCGGCCAGGCGTGGATGGCGGCGGTCCGTTCAGTACGTAGGTAACCGTGTCCTCAACCTCATGCTTGATGCCACGACCGATGAGCGCCCCGAGCGCGCCTCCGGCGCCCCCGCACAGGAGACCGGTGAAGACCCCGAGTCCTGCTGTTTCCGGCTGGTCGGCCACACCAATTAGGGTCGGAAGCACCCCCAGCGCCGCCCCGACGGCGAACCCTTCCTTCACGCGCGTCGCCTGGCGGCTGCCACTGACATGAAGCATCGCGATCTGAGAGGTGCGAACCGCCGTCCGAGACCCCGGGTCATCGGGAGTGTACCAGACGGTGGAGTCGGATGAGGCGTGTAGGCGAACGCCCTGCAGTTCCTCACCACTCAGCATCTTCACGACGACCTGCTTCCCCTCGGCGTCCGCATTGAGCTGGAAGAGAATCTCCCCCGGCCAGAGAGGATCCGCAACACGGACCTGCCCGGACCCGGAGAGCCCACACCCAGCGACGGCAATCGCCAGGGCCACCACTGCGGCAAGCAAGCGTCTCACGGCGTGTCCTCCAGAAGGAATCCAGCACCTTCTGCACTGAGGATGTAGGTCGTCGTCCCTTTCTCTCCCCCGGAGACGAGACCCAGAGCGGCTCCCAGCAGAGCGCCACC
>JAUWBY010000169.1 GCA_030609605.1 Candidatus Eiseniibacteriota bacterium | reverse complement strand
CGTCCACGCGGCGTCGCACCGTCGGGCTTTCGCCCATTGCGGATGCCTCTCGACTGCTGCCTCCCTTAGGAGTCTGGGCCGTATCTCAGTCCCAGTGTGGCTGACCACCCTCTCAGGCCAGCTACCCATCATCGCCTTGGTAGGCCGTTACCCTACCAACAAGCTAATAGGGCTCGGGGCCATCCTTGAGCGGCACCTTGAATCAGAGGGCACCTTTGATCTCCCGCACATGCGAGCAGGAGATGTCATGCGGAATTTACGTCTTTCGGACGTGTTCCCCTCTCAAGGGCAGGTTCCCCAAGTGTTACTCACCAGTTCGCCACTCTACTCAGGTTTCCGAAGAATCCCTTTCGCGTTCGACTTGCATGCCTAATCCACGCCGCCAGCGTTCATTCTGAGCCAGGATCAAACTCTCCGTTGTAATAGTTTATCCCTGGAACCACCCACACCGTGGGCAGCTACTATTTGGATATCAAAGAAATCGAAGCCCGAGGGTACGCGCTCACGCGCATTCCCACAGGGCCCGCGTCAAACTTACCGACTAGCACGCTATTCACATGTCAAAGATCCGTCTCACCACACACTCATCAACCTGTGGCGAGCATCATATTGTAGTCGTAGCGGGCTGGAGTGTCAAGCGGTTTCTTCACCTTCCTACCACTTTTTTCTCCTCCCCTCAATCACTCTGTCTGAGAGGTCCGCCGCCCCGCTGGAAAAGCCTTGTGACTCAGTCTCCCCCACCATCGTAGGTCACTCGTTCCGGGCGAATCCTCACGAAACGCCGTTTCCCTACCTGGAGAAGATGTGGCCTGTCCAACGCGACCACGAAGTCTACATCAGTGACCACGCTGCCGTCAAGTCTAATTCCACCTTGCTTGATGAGTCGCCTGGCATCTCCGTTGCTCTTCGTGAGACCCGCACCTGTAAGGAGAGCTACTATCCATGCCCCTTCCTCCTCCCCCGGCTTCCCCTTAAGGACAACATGGGGTTCCGGGACCTCGTCCGGGAGCCCACCCTTCGCGAAGATCCGATCGAACTCCTGCTCGGCCGACACGGCGGCCTCGGGACTGTGGTAGAGAGACACGATCGCACGCGAGAGCTTTCGCTTGATGTCGCGCGGATTGACTCCTGGGCTCTCGAGTTCTCGCCGGACAACGGCAAGTTCCTCGGGCCTCATCTCAGTTGCGAGTTCGAAGTAACGCATGATCATCGTGTCGGGAATCGACATCGTCTTGCCGTACATCTCTTTTGGTGACTCATCTATGCCGATGTAGTTCCCGATGCTCTTGCTCATTCTTCTCACACCGTCAGTGCCTTCGAGAACAGGCAGGAGCATGACAACCTGCTGGTCGACTCCGTACGCCCTCTGCAGGTCGCGTCCGACGAGGCAGTTGAACTTCTGCTCCGTCGCACCCAGTTCCACGTCGGCCTTGATCGCAACAGAATCGTATCCCTGCATCAGCGGGTAGAAGAGCTCGTGAATGCTGATCGGCTGCTGGTTCTGGAAGCGGGTCGTGAAATCATCCCTCTCAAGAATGCGCGCGACGGTGTAGCGTCCTGCAAGGTCCATCACATCGCGGAACGACATCTTCGAGAACCAATCGCCATTCATCACTACCTCGGTCTTCGCCGGATCGACGATCTTGTAGAGTTGCTCAGCGTAGCTTCTGGCGTTCGCCTTGACCTCTGCATGCGTGAGCTTCGGCCTGGTCTCCGACCGGTCCGTGGGGTCTCCGATCATCCCCGTGTAGTCACCGATGATGACGATGACGGAGTGGCCGAGATCCTGGAACTGCCTAAGCTTCCTGAGACCTATCGCATGCCCCAGGTGGAGATCCGGCGCGCTGGGATCGAACCCTTGCTTGACCCTGAGCGGGCGCCCCTCACGAACAGACCGCTCCAGCTTGGCTTCGAGCTCCTCTTCCTTGATGATCTCGACGACACCTTCTCTCAGTATGTCGAGTTGCTTCTTCGCACTAAGCACGGTACTTCCCCTCCGAAGAGCCACGGTGTCCCAGAGCGTCCATAGAGATAGCTTCGCTTCTGCTTCTGCACAGTTCATACCAAGCGGGGATGGATGTCGCAAGGGGAAACTGTCTGGAGCGGTTGGTTGACTTCACGCCGGAGCTGGGCTAGTTTTGCGAGGCATTGGAAACGGCGTGGCCGCGTACGACCCTGCGCAGACATCCCGACAAGCGAGGAGTAGGGACACATGAGACGATGGTTCGGGACATTCGCGATAACTCTCATCACTATCGTCGCTACGATGGTCGCGGTCATACTGTGGCTTCAGAAGGACCTCCCTTCCCCCTCGCTTCTGGAATCGATCGAGCCCTCAATCGGCACGACCGTCTACGCGCGGGATGGACAGGTCGTGCATGAGTTCTTCCGAGAGAACCGGATCGTGGTCCGGGTGGCGAAGCTCGGCGAATCACGAATCCTTGACGCCGTCCTAGCCGCCGAGGACCAGAGGTTCTACCAGCACTGGGGTGTCGATGTCGTCGGCATCGGGCGAGCGACGATCATCAACATTCGAGCCGGGAAGGTCGTACAAGGAGCGAGCACGATCACCCAGCAGCTTGCCCGCAATCTGTTCCTGACACCGGAAGTCAGTCTCACGCGTAAGGTAAAGGAGGCGCTTCTTGCTCTCAGGATCGAGCAGACATTCTCAAAGAACAGGATCCTCGAACTCTACCTGAACCAGATCTACCTCGGCCACGGGTCCTACGGCGTTGAGGCGGCGGCTCTCGATTTCTTCGACAAGCACGCTTCTGAACTCGATCTGCCGGAATCCGCCCTGATCGCCGGAATCGTACAGAGCCCTAACGGCTATTCGCCAAGGCGACATCCTGATCTCGCCTTGCGGAGAAGGAGCATCGTCCTCAACATGATGGTTATGTACGGGGCCATCACGAAGGAGGAGGCCGCGAGCGCCGACACCACAGCTCTGGTTGTTCTGGAAAGAGAAGAGGTAATCGCCTCGGGCGCCTACTTCATAGAGCACGTCCGGCGTGAGGTCATCGCGCGCTACGGCGCCGAGGCCCTCTACTCGGGCGGCCTCAGTGTATACACGACCCTGGACGTGCACCTGCAGCGGGTAGCGGAAACACAGGTCGAGGAGAGAATGTCACGCCTCGAGATCGAGTACGACTTCCCGACCGCGAGGCAAGACGAGTTCAATCTGGATACGCTGGCATTCATTCCGTACGTCCAGGCTGCGCTTCTTGCGACGGACGTACGCACTTGTGGCATCCTCGCCATGGTCGGCGGCAGGGACTTCGCTGACAGCCCTTTCAATCGTGCAACGCAGGCGCCGCGGCAGCCGGGTTCGGGGTTCAAACCGTTCCTCTATACCGCGGCCATCGACAACGGGTTCTCCCCCGCCGACAC
This sequence comes from Candidatus Eiseniibacteriota bacterium, assembly GCA_030609605.1. Classification (GTDB taxonomy): domain Bacteria; phylum Joyebacterota; class Joyebacteria; order Joyebacterales; family Joyebacteraceae; genus Joyebacterum. The sequence continues at coordinate 1,941 of JAUWBY010000169.1, read as the reverse complement.
GATTCTTGACGCGCCACTCCTGATACCGAGCGCAGGGCCGCCGATCAAGTTCGGGGATGCGGCACCCGATTACCAGGAACCGACAGACTGGTGGCCCGTGAACTACGGCCATGAGTTCAGCGGGGAAGTCCGGCTCAGATACGCTCTCAAGAAATCCATCAATCTCGTGGCCGTCAGACTGGGACTCCTGGTCGGCCCCGACAAGGTCGCCGACTACGCAAGCAGGATGGGAATATCATCTCCTCTCGCCCCGCTGCCGTCGTTGGTACTGGGCAGTCGTGAAGTGACACTGATCGATATGGTGACGGCGTACAGTGTTCTAGCCAATCAGGGAGTCAAGCTCGAACCCTACGCCATCGAACGCATCGAGGACAGGAGCGGTCGGATACTCGAGCAGCATACCGGGATGAGCCGGATGGTTGTCCCGCCGGAGACCGCCTACATTGTCACGAACATGATGGAGAGCGTCTTGTCGAGCGGAACCGGATGGGCTGCGCGAGCGTGGGGATTCCAGCACCCTGCGGCGGGCAAGACGGGCACGACGAACGACTACGCTGATGCCTGGTTCGTAGGGTTCACACCGAAGATCGTCTGCGGCGTCTGGACCGGCTACGATGAGAGAAAGCCACTCGGGCGAAGCATGACGGGTTCACGTGTCGCTCTTCCCATCTGGACGGAGTTCATGAAGGCGGCGCACGTTGGTCTGCCGAAGACGCCGTTCGAACGCCCGCCTGGGATCGTGACGCGAACCGTCTGCACAGAAACAGGGCTTCTGGCGACCGACGATTGTCCCAACATCATGGAAGAGGTCTTCGTCCAGGGGATGGAGCCGGTGAGGCACTGCAAGCAGCATTCACCTCCCGTCGAGGAAAAGACACGCCCTCTCCTTCGGCTTATGCGCTGATTTCCGCCGGGCGCTCGTCCGAGCGGTTATTCCTCCTGAGATATGGTTCCGAGGATCCTGCTCCTCAGCGTCGGTGGTTCATCCGCTGTGTGGATCGCCGCGACTACCCGGGCGGCGGCGGACAGAGCTGAGGGATCGCTTGAAGCGTGTATCTTTGCCACAGATTGTCCAACCTCGACACGATCACCGACCGACACCAGAAGCTCGATACCGACTGCGGGATCGATGCGGCTCGCAGTCGTCAGGCGTCCCGCACCCAGCTCCACCGATGTGAGACCGATCTCGAGGGCGTCGATAGAATCGACGTAGCCTTCACCCAGCGCCTTTGCATCGCTGACCAGCCGGGCTGCCGGGAGCGCCGACGGTGTGTCTATGAACGCAGGATCTCCTCCCTGAGCCACGATGAACCGTGTGAAGACCTCCAGAGCCCGGCCTGAGTCCAGAGCCGTCACAGCGCGTTTGCGGGCCTCTGCCACGTCGCTCGACAGATCACCCAGGTGAATCATGTGCGCGGCAAGCTCAATGCTCGTGTCACGGACGTCCTTGGGACCTCGTCCCTTGAGAACCTCCACGGATTCGATCATCTCCAGGGCATTCCCGATCGCCCGCCCGAGCGGAGCATCCATGCTCGTGAGAACGGCCGTGGCCTGGAGCCCCAGGCGCCCGGCAGTGTCAACAAGGCATCTGCCGAGTTCCCGCCCGCGTTCCAGACTGCTCATGAAGGCCCCACGTCCAACCTTCACATCCAGAACAAGGGCGTCCAGTCCCGCTGCGAGCTTCTTCGAGAGAATGCTCCCCACTATGAGCGGGATGCATTCTACGGTGGCAGTGACGTCTCGGAGCGCGTACATCTTCCTGTCGGCGGGGACCATCTCAGACGACTGGCTGACCACCGCCATCCCGACCTCCTCCACGAGGTCGCCGAACTCATCCGGCGAGAACTCGGTTCGAAGCCCGGGTATGGATTCCAGTTTGTCGAGAGTTCCCCCCGTGTGGCCCAGGCCCCGTCCCGAGATCATCGGGATCAGGATGCCCTC
>JAUWBY010000138.1 GCA_030609605.1 Candidatus Eiseniibacteriota bacterium | reverse complement strand
AGTGGCGTGGACGAAGACCAAGGCAAAGGCCAAGGAGGCGGTGGCCGAGCTTGCTCGGGAACTCCTCCAACTCTACGCGTCGCGGAAGGCGCGTCCGGGACACGCGTTCGGCGAGGACGTGGTGTGGCAGCAGGAACTGGAAGGCTCCTTCATCTATGAGGAGACCGAGGACCAGCTCAGGGCGACCGAAGAGATCAAGCGCGACATGGAGTCCAGTCGTCCGATGGACAGGCTCATATGCGGCGACGTCGGGTTCGGAAAGACGGAGGTCGCGATCCGCGCGGCCTTCAAAGCGGTGATGGACGGCAAGCAGGTGGCGGTGCTCGTGCCCACCACGATCCTGGCACAGCAGCACCACACGACCTTCAGCGACCGTCTCGCCGATTATCCGGTCGAGATCGATGTGCTGTCGAGGTTCCGGACCGCCAAGGAACAGAAACAGGTCCTCGAGCGTGTCGCGGACGGCAAGGTCGATATTATCATCGGTACACACCGGCTCGTGCAGAAGGACGTCAAGTTCCACGACCTCGGGCTTCTGGTGACGGACGAGGAGCAGCAATTCGGCGTCCTACACAAGGAGACCATCCAACGGATGAGGGGATCGGTGGATGTCATCACGATGACGGCCACCCCAATCCCGCGCACGCTTCACATGTCGCTCGTCGGCGCCCGGGACATGTCGCTCATCAACACGCCGCCGAGGGACCGCTTGCCCGTCCGGACGGAAATCGCGTCATTCGACGCAGACCTGATCGTGGAGGCCGTCCTTCGTGAGATGGATCGGGGCGGCCAGGTCTACTTCGTGCACAACCGGGTGGAGACCATCGAGGGCATGGCGACCTATCTCAGGGGGCTCCTCCCCGGGTTCATCATCGACGTTGGCCACGGGCAGATGCCGGAGCGCCAGCTCGAATCCGTGATGATGAAATTCCTCGAGGGTCAGATCGATGTCCTGGTGTGCAGTATGATCATCGAGTCCGGTCTGGACATTCCGAACGTCAACACGATCATCGTCAACCGGGCGGACCGCTTCGGTCTTGCCCAGCTCTACCAGCTCCGCGGGCGGGTAGGGCGCTCCAACCACCGGGCGTACGCCTACCTGCTGATACCGCGCGACCGCGGCATCACACCGATAGCACGCCGCCGCCTCGCCGCCATCCAGGAGTTCACCGACCTCTCGTCCGGTTACAAGCTCGCGATGCGCGACCTCGAGATCAGGGGCGCCGGCAACATCCTGGGGGCTCAGCAGCACGGTCACATGCTCGCAGTGGGGTTCAATCTCTACGCGAAGCTCCTGAGAGGCGCCGTGAAGCAGCTCAAGGGAGAGGCGGTCGTTGAGAAGCACGAGGCATCTATTGATATCAAGGTGGATGCATACATCCCAGACTCCTACATCGCCGACAACGATATGAAGATAGACATCTACAAGAGGATCCGGGACGCGGGTGACCTCAGTGCCGTCGACGCGCTGACTGCCGAACTTTCCGACCGGTTCGGGAAGCTACCGCCGGAGGTCGGGGGACTTCTGGAGGTCCAGGCTCTGCGCGTCATGTGTGAGAGTGCCGGCGTCAGGCGGATAGGTCTGGTGGGCGGGACCGTGGAGGCGGAGTTCTCGCCCGGCTTCGAACCGAAGCCCGGCCGCCTGCGGGCCGCCCTCAAATCATGCAAGACTCCGCTGGAATTCGATGCCAGAGCGGGGCTGACGATGAAGTTCGCATCACCGGGTAGAAGAAGAGAGGCCCTGCGGCTGGGGAGAAAGGTCTTGAAGCAGTTCGCAGACTCTGATAGCCTCTAGCGTTACGCGTCGGAGCCCGTTCACGGGCTTCTTCGACTTTACTGGGGTAGCGCGTTTTTCGGAGATAGCGCGCCTTACGTATGGGACGAGGCGCCGGCACTCTCCGGCGGCTTGGTGATACGAAAGGAGAATCAGAGATGAGGAAATTCACAGCCTTCTTCGTTCTTGCCGCTGTAGTGGCCGCCCTGGCCGCGGGTTGCTCATCCGTCGATGACAAGCCGGCCATCAGACTGACCGATAACGAGGGCGTGGTGGAGCCCCGCGAGGTCTCAGTTGGCTACATCAACGAGCGATTGGACAGAGTGCCCGCCGAGATGATCCCGGACATCCCTGGAGACGAGGGGAAGCGGCAGTTCATGGACGAGGTCATCCGCAAGGAGCTGCTCGTCATCTACGGCATCAGGCTGGGTATTCTGAATGACGACAGGCTTCCGGGCGCCCTCGAGTACTTCGAGGACACCAAGGCCGAGGAGATGCTCAGGAATGAGCTCATCGTCAATCCGGCGCAGGTCACGCCGGAGGAAGTCGAGGACTACTACTCGGTCCGTGACGACCTGTTCCAGCTTCAAGAGATCAGCACGATGGACGAAGACGTGGCCAACGATGCCTACCAGCGTGTGACCGAGGGCGGAGAGGACTTCGGGCGTGTTGCGACCGAGGTGTCCACGGGCGGTAGCGCGCAGGATGAGGGGCGCATGCCGGTGGCGACCTGGACGGACCTGCATCCACTGACGCGCGTGGCAGTGCGCTACCTCGAAACGGGCGCCATCACGCCCCCGCACAAGATCGGCGCCACTTGGTACACGTACAAGCTCCTGTCCCGGAAGGACCCGCCGGACCTGAAACCCCTCGAGGGGTCTCACCTCACGGGTATCAGCGCAGAGGCGCGCAATTTCAAGAGAAACATGCTCGAGTACTACCTGTTCACCGAGTGGGACCAGTCGTCGAACGCCATCTATTCGGATGACGCCATTGACCTCTGTGGAACGAGGATAGACGAGGCCGCGCTCGCGGCCATCCCACAGACGGAGGCGTCGTCGAGCCAGGATAACATGGAGCGCGCACGTATCCCCGTCATCCCGGAGTTCACCGACGAAGAGGCGGAGATGGAGCTTCTCGCCTACAACATCTTCGGTGACGAGAAGGTAGTAACCCTCGGGGACTACGCGCAGATGTGCGGGGAAGTGCCCGGTATAGAGACCGTCAAGACCGGTGACCGTGTGCGCATCGAGTCCTTCATGAAGCGGACTATCCAGCGCGAGAGCATCGAGGCGAAGATCCAGGAGGGTGGCTATCGCAGCGGCCAGGAGATGCAGGACTACCTCGAACAGCGGACCGAGGAGTTCATCATCGACATCACGTACGATCAGCAGGTCGTACAGAAGGTCGACGAGCCGACGGGCCAGGAAATCCGCGACTACTACAGGTCGAATCTCGAGAGCTTCATCGAGCCGGCCGGCGTGGACGTCCAGCAGCTGATCGTGGCGACCGAGGCGCAGGCCAACCGCATCCTTCAGCGCGTGGGGTCGGGAGAGGCTACGTTCACCAACATGGTGCAGACTCTCTCCATAGACACATGGAGCAAGGCGAAGGACGGCGTGATACCGACGTATCGTCAGGGTGAGAGGCGGCTCGACTATCTGCAGGGAGTGGCCTTTGACCTGGAAATAGGTGAGATCGGCGGTCCGGTGCGCGCTCCTGGTGGTTACGCGCTCGTGAAGGTGCTCGCGCAGTATCCGGAACGTCAGATGACATTCGACGAGGTTGCGGGCGTGGTGAAGCAGTCGGTCGTTTCCACAAAGAGAGAAGCTCTTCTGACCGCGCTGCTCGAAGACGCGCGCAACACGGTTACCGTTGAGTTCATAGAGGAGAACTTCCAGCACATCAAAGACCCGGCGGAGGTCCTGAAGGAGAAGACGGGCGGCGAGACGGGCGGCGAGTCGGTCACTATCAAGATGAACTAGGCAGGTCCCCTAGACTGGCTGCCCCCCGGGGCTCGACGGTCCGCCCCAGGGATTCATGGGTCGAGGTGTCAGGTGAGACGAGGCGCTCTCTTCGCAGTACTGTGTGTCGCCGCTGGTGTTGCGGCCGGCTGCGGCAGTGATGACACGTCCGAGGCAATAGCCAGGGTCGACAACTCGGTCCTGACTGCCGACGAGTTCTACGCGTCGGTCCCAGAGCAGTTGCTCGCGGTAATGAGCCTCGACGACCAGGAAGAAGCGCTGAAGACATGGGCCAAGACGGAGCTCTTCTATACGGAGGGGCTCCGTCGTGGTTTTGGTGACGATACGGGCCTGCGCCGCAGGCTCAAGAAGATCGAGCGCGAGCTGGTCGCGGAGGAATGTATCCGCGACTTCGTGGAGGACATCCCAGAGGTGACCGAAGAAGAGGCGATGGACTACTTCCAGGAGCACAGGTCTACCTACTCGATCCAAGTGCGCCTGGCGCACATTCTCGTGCGGAGCAGACCGGAGGCCGAACGCGTGCTCGCGGAGATTCGCGCCGGCACGCCCTTCGAGAACGTCGCGTCCGGTGTGTCGATAGACCAGACGGCGGCACAGGGCGGAGACCTCGGCTACATGAGGCGCGGCGAGATGGTCCACGAGCTTGAGGAGGCAGCGTTCGAGCTGAAGGTCGGAGAGGTGGGAAACGTCATAGAGAGCAGCTACGGGTACCACATCATCAAGGTGCTCGACCGTCACCCCGGAGCGGGGCAGCCGTCGTTCGACTCAAAGCAGGCCGCGGTGATGAGTTTTCTCACGTCGCAACGGCGGCGCACGGCGTTCGACGACTGGCTCATCGAACTGGAAGAACGCGCCACCGTGATCATCGATACGATGCTTCTCCGTGAAGAGGCGCGTGCACGGATACGAAGTGACAGCGATACGCACGAAGAGGCACCGAGCGAAACAACCGGTGTTGTGATCCCCTAGGGAGAAGAGACGGAGACGAGAGATGGCTTTGACAAGGAACACAGATGCCCTGGCCGCCGTTGTGGTGACGCTCCTGCTCGCCGCGTTCGTCTCTCCGGTGATCGCACAGGAAGAAGCTGCGCCCCTGGAGAGCGGGACGACCAGAGAACTTGTTGACGGCATAGCCGCTGTCGTCGGAGACGAGATAATCCTCGAGAGCGAGGTCGACGAGGAGTTCTACATCTACCAGATGCGCTCGGCGACGTCGGGGTTGTCCCCGGACGATGTCGCGCGCGTCAGATCGGGAATAGTGCGCGAGATGGTCAACGAGATGCTGCTCGTGGCCATGGCGCACCGGGACACGCTGCAGCTCGACCCCCGCGAACTCGAGGAAGAGATGGAAGCCCGCGTGGCCGAACTCGTGGAGCGGCACGGTTCAGAGGAGGCCCTGGACGCCGCCCTGGCGCAGGAAGGGCTGACGCTGCCCGAGCTCAGAGATCTCTACGCAGACGAGATCGAAAGGCGGCTTCTGGCGGAGAAGGTCGTGCGCAGCAAGGTGCACGGCAAGATAGATGTCACGTGGGGCGAGGTTGAGAGGTACTACGCCGAACACACCGAGGAAGTCGGGCAGTCCCCGGAGGCGTTCCTCGTCGCCGGGATAATGCTGATGCCGAAGATCGCCGAGGATGCCAAGCAAGCTGCCATCGATCGTATGATGGAAGTGTCAGCGCTGCTCGCGGCCGGAGAGCCGTTCGACGAAGTTGCCCGGCAGTACTCCGACGACGGCAGCGCCGCGGCCGGAGGCGACCTCGGGACTTTTGGTCGGGGCGTCATGGTGCCGGAGGTCGATGATGCCGTGTTTGCGATGGAAGAGGGAGAGGTGAGCGGGATAATCCCGACACGGTTCGGTTTCCATATCGTGGAGGTCCTTGGCAAGACTGACACGGAAGTGCACGCACGCCACATTCTGGCGAGAGTCGCGCCGGGCCCGGAGGACGAGGTGAGAGCCAGGGCGACCGCGGAGAGCCTGAGGCAACGCGCCCTCGACGGAGAGGACTTCGCCGAGCTTGCCAGGTTGCGCTCCGATGATCCGGCAACCCGCGAGGAAGGCGGTGTTCTCGGGTGGTTCACGCACGAGAATCTCGCTCCGGCATTCAGGGATGTCATCATAGAGCTTCCCCCGGGCGGTGTGTCTGACGTCACGGCCGGAGAGGCCGGCTTCTACGTGCTCAAGCTTCTCGAGCACCAGGAGGCCCGGATTGCGACGCTGGACGAGGTGCGCGAGAACCTCAAGGACTATCTCTTCGCACGCAAGGCCGAGGAGGCGTACGGGAAGCTGATCGACCGGCTCTCCCAGGAGATATTCATCGATATCCGGACCGGCATGGTGCCGGAGGAATGAGACTCGACCAGTTCCTGAAGTTGTCCAGGCTGATAAAGCAGCGCAGCGTGGCAAAATGGGCCTGTGATGCTGGGCGTGTTTCGATACTCGGCAGGAAGGCCAAGGCCGGAACGGTGATCAAGGTGGGCGATGAGCTCACCGTCAGTCTTCGGGACCGGACTCTCCAGGTGAGGGTGCTCGCGCTTCCCAGGGGCAATGTGAGCAAGGAGAAGGCGCGCACCCTTTACGAGGTCATTGGAGATGCACATGCGTCGG
>JAUWBY010000221.1 GCA_030609605.1 Candidatus Eiseniibacteriota bacterium | reverse complement strand
ATCACCGACGGCCAGGTTGAACACGAGCTGGCCTACGAGGTCTTCGAAGCGCCCCTCGTGATACACGTACTCCGCAGAGAGGATCGGCCACTCGTCCGGTGGCTCCCCGAAGCCGTCGACCGGACCTGCGGGATTAAACAGAAGCGCCCACCGGTCGGGCACGTAGACGAGGAACGGCTGCTCCGCGAGCGAGTACCCGGGCCAGATGGCATCGGCCTCGCGATCGAAGAGCTGCGCAACTCCCTCACAGACCCTGAGCAGGGCATGCTCGTCGGGGGTGAGGACATCCTGGGCGCGCGCTGCGGGGCCGGCAAGAAGCGCTGTCGTGACGAGCGCGGCGGCGATAAAGGTCGTTGGCTTGCTCATGGGGCAGCTCCTTCGAAGAGGCTGCTGAGCGATTACCGGCCGCAACGGCGCGCTCGAGCTGGTCGCGGGCCGGCCCGCCCGGCTGACCCGGATACTGTCACAGTGTGTGCGATGTGCTCTCTTTGCCTACTCCAGATTGATGCCGCGCGGCGTGAACGCCGAGGGGAACTCGACCGTGTACTCGGTCAAGATCTCAGCCCGCTCGCCCGCATCAAGCGTGAGCTTCCACGTCAGAAGCCCTTCCTCGTCGTGTTCATCCGGCTCGGGCAGGATCTCGACATTCCTGACCGCGACATCTTTGATCATGGAGACCGGCACGCGGTCGAGCACCCAGAGCTCAGCCGGAAGCTTGCGGAAGCTCTCGGAGGTAATGCTCACCGTGTACCTGATTTTGGTCTTCCTGCTGCCAGCGCGAGATAGAACCTCTCTGCTGATCTCCTGCTCGACCTTAAGGCTCTGGTCGGCCCCGAGGTACATCGTGAACTCCTCGCCCGGGGCGATGTCTTCCATCATGTCCTTCCCGACGAAGTTCGTGACCGGTGGTCCTTCCTGGGCAGGCGCCGACTCGACGTAGACCTCAGCGGGCCCGGCAAGGATCGGCACCTCCAGTGGATTGACGAGTGTCCCTCTCACAAAGACGTGGTCGGAATACCGCGGGATTGCCTCCCGCACGAACGTCCCCGGGATCCGCCTCTGCACGACGAGTACCCGCTTCGGCTCCGCGCCCGTCTCGAGCTCGACCGGCTTTCCGATGACGAGGTTTGCAGCGAACTCGGAGCCCGCTACCGTCATCTCGGCGTACGATATGGCAGGCGCATCAACGTACGTCTTGACCTCCGACGACCTTCCTCCGCGGAGATGGACCCCACCATCGTAAACGACAACGCCCGGCTGCGTAGCGATCGCTTCCCCTGTAGTGCTGATGGGGCGGATCTTCGGTCGCGACGCTTCAACGACAACCTCATCGGCGGTGAGCCGAACCGGCTTGAGCGCCATGTCGACACGCTTCGTGGTCCCAGCAACGACCCGGATATTGACGCGTCGCGTCGACTCATACCCCATATATCTTGCCTCAATGGTGTACTTGCCGCTCTCAATGTTCGTGATCTCGTAGTAGCCATCTCTGTTCGTCGTGCCCCCGTACGGCGTTCCCACAACCATGATATTCGCGAACGCCAGCGGCGCGCCACTTGTAGCATCGGTCACTCTTCCGGTGATGCCGCCGCGCACTGCGCCTAGGAAGTGCGGGAAGAGCGTCGGGGGAGCAGCACCTACATGCGGACTCGCAGTCGACAGCAGCACATCGACCGCATTCCAGTCCTCGCCCGTGCTCTGTGAGATGCGGGCCGCGTAGGTGAGCTCGACCTCGTCAAGCTCCTCAATGTATCGCACCGTGTACTCCGGATGCCACGATGCGCCCCCAACGATGTACGTGATCTCGAACGTGAGCTCCCCGGGAGATGCGACTTCGCAGTCGATGACGAGGTCCTTGCCTCCGGTCGCGTTGCCGCGCATCTTCCTCATCTCGCCGTCGACCCACCGCATGCGCTTCTCGATCTCGTCGGACTTCTCTCTGATCTCCTGAAGGCGGAGCTCACCCGCGAGCGTCTCTTCCTCGATGAATGCCAGCAGCTCTCGCCATTCCTGCATGGAGAACGTTCCCGCTGCGAGCTGTTCCCTCCCGTTCGAGACTGACAGGTCGCTGACCGAGCGGGTCATGGCCTCGCGACGCTTGATGGCGTCCCGCTGGATGATCAGGTCCGCCCGCTCCGCGTGAAGGGTCTCAAGCTCGTCACTCAGCTCCTTGTATCTGGGCGTTCCCTCGTAGTCATCTTCCCTCCGCTCGAAGTCGATCCCGACGATCTGGGCATCCGCGCTTCCTCTTCCCTCGACGATGAGGGAGGTCTCGACGAAGCCCTCTGGGAGATCGCTGCAGAGTATGCGGCTCGACCCGGCGTCAAGGTTGACGGTGCCGCGCCTCACGATCTGCGCCTGGTGACTGTATACGGTGGCCGAAGCGATCTTTGTCTCGAGCGATACATCGTCGCCGGTGTCGTCTGCGATGGCTCCAACAACGAGGGCCGCGACAAGAAGCACAGCCAGCGCTGCCACTGCGCAGCGCGAGGTGTGGGCATTCCGGAACATGGGTACCTCCTTCAGGGGGCTTCCGGCGGTGTGATTGCGTCTGCGTTTAGGGCACGATCTTGGTGCGACGTCCACCAGCTCTCGAGGACCTCTTCGACACCAAACACCCGGATGCCCTGCTCCCGCAACGCGTTCTCGATATAGTACTTGTGGTCAATGCCGACGGCGACGAGCACGCGGCTACCCGGATGCCGAGCGACTACGTCAACGATGCTACCTACGATGTGGTCGTTCCGCTCCTGCTCGAAGTCGGCGATCCGCCAATACCTTGGCGAGCGTCGCAGAACGGCGTACTTGAATTCGCTCTTCGCCGACCAGATTGCCGTGATCTCGTCCGAGTTGATGTCCCGGAAGTCTTTCTCACAGAAATACGTGTTCAGGAGTCCGAACATACCCCAAAACAGCATGATGTCAGCCTGCATGACGGAGTCGCGCTGGGCCTCCATCTGCAGCGCTTGCCATTCCCCTCCCCTAGCTTCGTCCCACCAATCGATCCCGTAGATCGGAATCCGATCCTCTACCGCCAGCGGCAGAATGGCTCGCTTGAAATCGAATGGCATGCCCGTGAAGCTACCGTCCTCGACATGGGCCTGCACGCATTCGAGCGCAAGAACGTCAGGCTTGAGGTGTCGATACACCTCGCCCATCCGCTCGTACGTGTAGAGCTTCGCTTCCTCGTGCGCCTGGTGGATGCCGCCAAGGACGAAGACGCCCGCCACAGACGCGACGCTGTCGGCGCCGGCGCTCTGTTCTGGCGTCGCTACTGCGGCCGAAGACGCGATCACGCCAAGGCAGATCGCCTGAGCGATAAAGGTCATGGCTGTTCTGACGAGACTCATTGCAGTCTCCTGTACATCGCCTTGATCGAGCCCCTCGCAGTCAATGATCGTCGCATAGTATTCCGTAATCGGCGAAATCGATTATACACACACAGCCTCAGCGAATCAGGACGAGTTTCCCGACAATGGACCGCCCACCCGCGTGGAGCGAGCAGAAGTACATCCCCGTCGCGCACTGCCGGCCATTGGAGTCCACACCATTCCACGAGGCGGTATAGCGACCTGGGCCCTGATGCCTCTCGACGAGCGTCACGACCTCCTGACCGAGGACATTGTAGATCGCGAGCCGAACCTCTCCGGGCCGTGTGAGCATGTAGTCGATCCGTGTGGAGTTGCTGAATGGATTCGGGTGGTTCAGGGACAGGCTGCACTCGGCCGGCAGGCTCTCCCCCACGACATCCGTTTCCGGATCGTACTCGTCGGCGCCGATGTCATACCCCATCTCCTGCGGTCGGGCGTCACCGTCGATATCGATATCCGGCGCTCCGAGTGATGAACCCCTGTCTATCGCCGGCGACGTGCTCTCTATATGGAAATCTGCTGAGCCCGTGTCCACGAACTCCGGATCACCCATGACGGAGTCGCTGCCGCAGATCTCATTCGGCCAATCACGGAAGCCGTCGATCAGATTGTGGTCGACCGTGAGCCCCGTGATGTCGGGTCTGTAGTCGCGCGTGATCTGCCAATCCCGGTTCTGGCTGACGATGTTGTTCCGTACGGTCACGTTTTCAATGGGACCGTTCATTGGAATGCTGTCGAATAGACCGATCTCGATTCCCAGAATGTTGTTCCAGAAGGTGTTGTTCACGAACG
>JAUWBY010000341.1 GCA_030609605.1 Candidatus Eiseniibacteriota bacterium | reverse complement strand
GCGTCCCCTTTTGCCCTTGGCTTGTATGGACCCGAGAGTCAGCGGATGACACCCGGTCAGGGGTAGCAGAATACGCGAGGAGGTGGAATTTTGTTCCTTATCGGTAGACTCATCGAGATTCTTCTGAGTGGTAGATCTGGTTGGTTGTAGTGAAGTGAGTCCGGTGTCGGCCTGCCTAGTGTGAGAGGTATCTCTCTTGAGTGGTCCCCGTGCGCGGAGTCCATTTGACGGCACCTCGGTCGGCTTCAAGGCGTACTACCTCGTAGTTGTGGGAATCGGGCTGTTCCTAGCCTTCAGATTCTTCCCCAGTGCACATGTTGATACTTGGGGGCCTCTTCTCTGGTGGGTGGCCTTCGCATTCATTGCTGAGATGAGTCCGATAGCACTCCCTGGTTCTCAGGCGTACATTACCGTTTCATCAGCGCTTGACTATGCAGCGATCGTCGTGTTCGGACCCACTGTTGCCGCAATGATTGCGGCAGTAACCGCACTCGTGTCATCTTTAACTGTCTCTCGTCAGCCGGTTCACAAGGTCCTCTTCAACGTTTGCCTGTTCATTGTCACGATCTTCGCGGCCGGCTACGTCTTCAAGCTTGCCGGTGGCACCGCGACTCAGGAGATTCGCGAGCTCGTGCTTCCCATGGCGGCGTGCGGCATCACCTACTTCCTGATTGACACCTTCGGTGTGAGCATAATCGTCGCGTTGTCACAGAGAGTCAGCGCGTGGAGAGTTTGGCAACGAACGTATCTGTGGACGACCATCACGCATCTCGTCGGATTCGTTCCATTGGGAGCGATAATCGTCGTCATCTTCCTGCACATTGGCATTCCCGGTGTCGCGCTCTTCCTAGTTCCGCTGATGCTGGCCAGGTACTCGTTCAAGCTCTACACAGACATGCGGCAGGTTCACTTCGACACGGTTCGCGCCCTGACGTCTGCCATCGATGCTAGTGACCCCTATACACGAGGGCACTCCGAGCGCGTAACGCACTACTCAGTCGCGATTGCCCGAGAGATGCGCCTTTCTGAGCGGCGCGTTCAGGCGCTTGAGTACGCGGGCTTCCTCCACGACATGGGGAAGATAGGCATCAACCATGACATCCTCACGAAGCCGGGCTCTCTAACTGAGGACGAGTGGCGGAGCATGAAGGAGCATCCGGCGATCGGCGCGCGCATCGTCTCTGACTTGGACTTTCTAAAGGGGGCTCGTGAGGTTGTTCTCTATCATCACGAGCGCTATGACGGCAAGGGCTACCCTGAGGGGCTTGTCGGAGTTCAGATTCCCCTCGAGGCCAGGATCGCGAAGGTCGCCGACGCGTTCGATGCGATGATGTCGAACCGACCCTACAGGTCCTCGTTGGGTCTGAAGAAGTCTCTTCAGGAACTGGAGGATGGTAAGGGGACCGAGTTCGATTCGAAAGTGGTTGAGGCTTTCCTGGCTGTCTTGGAGGCCGGTAAGGTAGAGGTCGTCGATTTGGCGTCCGCGTAGGCAGATGAGTGGTGAATAGGTGGTGCTATTCGGAAGCAACGTCATGGACAGGATTGGCTATGCCGAGTGAAAGCCAGCGACGAAACACCTACGCCGAAGCCGGTGTCGACATTGACGCCGGGCAGGATGCGGTCCGGCTCATGGGAGACGCGGTACGCTCTACCTGGGACAAGAACGTGCTGGGCCGCTACGGTGCCTTCGCAGGGTTGTACAACTTCTCAGAGGGAGACCACGGCGACATCCTCGCAGTGACCATCGACGGCGTCGGGACGAAGCTCAAGGTTGCCGTCATGTGCGGAGCCTACGCGTCCGTGGGAATGGACATCGTCGGCCACTGCACTGATGACCTCCTCGTTCAGCGCGCGCGTCCCCTTCTGTTCGCCGACTACTTCGCCAGCTCTTCGCTGACGCCAGAGGTTGTGGCGGAGGCAGTGGGCGGCATGGCTGAGGCCTGCCGCGTGGTGGGAGCGAGCTTGATAGGCGGGGAGACCGCGGAGATGCCGGGCGTGTACCACGAGGGTGAGATCGACCTAGTGGGGTGCATGATCGGTGTCGCTCGGAGAGACGAGATCACGGATGTCCCACCCATTGCTCCGGGCGATGTTCTCATCGGGCTCGGCTCGACCGGGCTTCACACTAACGGCTACTCGCTGGCGAGACACCTGCTGTTCGACAGGGCGAAGATGGATGTCACCACCGAGGTTCCCGAACTTGGGTGCTCCGTAGGGGAGGAGCTGCTCAAGGTGCACCGGGAGTACCTCAC
>JAUWBY010000353.1 GCA_030609605.1 Candidatus Eiseniibacteriota bacterium | reverse complement strand
AGCAGTTCTCCGAGGGGGGTGAGACCGCCCAGGTGACGAACTACGGGCTCTATGCCTCGGTCGGCTACATCTTCTGATGAGAATAGCCGTTGCCATGAGTGGTGGCATCGACAGTTCAGTCGCCGCTCTCATTCTTCTTCGTGAAGGCCACGATGTTGTCGGTCTGACGATGACGCTGGGTGCATTGGTTGGAGGCGGCAGTGATGGTCTCGTCAGAGACGCCGACTCCGCCGCCGACGCGGAGCCGGACCGACTGGCGGACGGATGGATCGAGAGCGCCGTGCGCACGGCCGAGTTCCTCGATGTCGAGCACCATGTTGTCGACTTGGGTTCTGTCTTCGAACAGAGCGTCGTTTCATATTTCCTGTCGGAGTACTCCTCAGGCCGCACGCCGAATCCATGCGTCATCTGCAACAGACTCATCAAGTTTGGATGTCTTCTCGACGAAGCCCGCGGACTCGGAGCGGAGTTCCTCGCGACCGGCCATCACGCGCGCATCATTCGCGACGAGGGGAGAAGAGTTCCGCGACTCGCCATGGGACGGGATCCTTCGAAGGACCAGTCGTACTTCCTTCACAGGCTCACCCACGAACAGCTCGAAGCTACTCTGATGCCGATAGGCGAATTCATGAAGGACGATGTGCGTGCGATCGCGCGCGAGGCCGGGCTGCCGGCAGCCACGGCGCGAGAGAGCGCAGACGTCTGCTTTTTGTCGGGCCGCTCTCTATCGGGGTTTCTCCTGGAGCGCTCCCCGGACGGCGTGCGAAGAGGCCCCATCGAGGATGTCGACGGGCACATCCTAGGTGAGCACAAGGGGATTGCATCATACACTGTAGGGCAGCGTGGAGGACTGGGCCTTTCGAGACCCAGACCGACGTACGTGGTTGAGATCGTGCCTCAGCGAAACGCGATAGTCGTTGGTGATGACGAAGATCTCTACTGCGATACACTCGAGGCGAGCGAACTCAGTTGGCTGCTCGGCGCTCCACCCGCTCGGTTCCGCGCACAGGCGAAGATCCGGTATGCGGCCCGGCCGACAGCGTGTGACGTGACCTTCGAGAATGATGGAATGACGGTTCACTTCGATGAACCGCAACGGGCGATCGCTCCCGGGCAGTTTGTCGTGCTGTATGACGGCGATATCGTGCTGGGGGGAGGGGCCATCGACCGCGCCGTCAGATAGCCTGCGCGGCGGGGTGCTTGTTGCGCTCTGATTCCGGTGGTACGATTCGAACAGAGGTGGACAGCGAGGCGAGCGAACCTTAAGCAGGAGGTTACATGAGGGCCGTCGTTCTGGCAGCGGGCAAAGGTACTCGCATGCGCGGGATAACAGACGCTATTCCCAAGCCGATGGTAGAAGTAGGTGGACGTCCCATGCTCTGGCACGTTCTGCGGGCGCTCGCTGGAGCCGGTGTTCAGGAGGCTGCGGTGATTATCGGCTACATGGCCGACAGCATCCGCGACTACTTTGGCACCGGTGAGAACGTAGGTCTCAAGCTCAGCTACTTCACCCAGCAGACCCAGGACGGGACCGGGCGCGCGGCCGAACCGGCACGCGAGTACCTGAGTGACGGTCCCTTCTTCTTCACGTTTGGCGACATCCTGACCAAGGCCGAGGCCTACGCCGAGATGGCCGGCGCGTTCGACCGGAGCCCGATTGATCTTCTTCTCGCGGTGAGGCGCGTTGACGATCCGTGTCGCGGTGGCGCCGTCTACACCGACGGTGACCGTGTGACGGACATAGTGGAGAAGCCTCCGGAGGGGAGTTCGAAGACAGATCTTATCAGTGCGGGGATCTTCATTGCGCGTCCCCTGTTCTTCGACTACACCTCCCGCCTCGAGCTCTCGGAGAGAGGTGAGTACGAGTTGCCCGATGCCATCAGGATGATGATCGAGGGCGGTCTGGATGTACGGGCGTTCGAACTCGTCTCCTACTGGCGGGACGTCGGCACGCCCGAGGATCTGGTCGGAGCGGGCAGAGATGTCCTGGAACTTGAGGGACTGGTAGAGGATGCGTAGCTTGGCGCGACGTACGTTCCTAGACGAGTCGTTCCGCAGTGAAGCGGTACCCCACACCTCGGACTGTGGAGATCAGCTCACTTCCTGAGGCAGTGACGAGCTTCGATC
>JAUWBY010000376.1 GCA_030609605.1 Candidatus Eiseniibacteriota bacterium | reverse complement strand
AACTAGCCTGGGAAGCTCGACCGCGGTCGACGAACCGCAGGTGCGACGAGTACCGTTCGCTTGGCTGTGGCTTGCCCTGGCTTCATGCAGAGGGTAATATGCCATCTCGCACAGGTCGCCGGATGGGCACGCCCCGGTGGCGAACATCTCCGCGCATCCCCGAGTGGATCGTCGAGCGGGCGATGGAATGGCTGGAAGAGTAGGCGGGAGAGCCCGCGCTGGGAGGAGATCATGAAGTGGATGCAGAAGCACGAAGGGAACAACGGAACTGGCCACCGTGTCTGTCCGTTGGGCGCGGCGCGCATGTTCGACAATCCGCTCCGTCTCTTGATCCACCAGCCGGGGAAAATGCTTCGGGACTACGTCAAGCCGGGAGCGAAAGTGCTCGACTTCGGCTGCGGGCTGGGTTTCTTCTCGATCGCCATGGCGAAGATGGTGGGGGAAGGCGGGCTTGTCATCGCCGCCGACCTCCAGGACGTGATGCTGCAGGGACTCATGAAAAGAGCGCGCCGGGCGGGCGTTGCGGACAGAATCCGACCGCATCTGACCGCGGCCGACAGGATCGGCCTCGAGGACCAGGTCGACTTCGCCATCGGGTGCTGGGTCATCCACGAGACGCCGGACATCGATGCTGCCTTCCGGGAGCTAGCATCGATCCTGAAGCCGGGCGGGCGACTGTTCGTTCTGGAGCCCAAGTCTCACGCGTCCGAGAAGGAGTTCGGTAAGCTGCTCGCCTCGGCGACGGCCGCCGGGCTCCACGAGATCGCGCGGCCTCGCTCCATCGGGGACCGTGCTGTCGTTCTGGAGCGCCCGCCGGCTCGGCTCTAGCCCCTCGGCTCGAGGAATCTCAGAAACGGCGGATAGTCCCACAGGGGTTCGAGTGCCCTCTCGCGATCTCCCATCCTGGCCGCGAGCACCCCGATACAGCCCTGGTCGTTGATATCGTCGGGGTCGGCCAGCGCGAACTCCTCGGGTTGTTCCTCATCGTCATCAGGTCTTTCCGAGAACACGCACCTTCTCTCGGAGCCAATCGCCTACTGCCCATTCAACGGCAATGCCGATGACGAGAGCGGCAGCGACATAGCCGGTCTCGGCGACCATTCGCTCTGAAACCAACACCTCATTGCTATCGTCTTCAAACTGTGCTATGGTTCCAGTTCGTGGGGGAATGCCATACCTTCAGCGCCAACCCTTCGGAGTGTGGTGGCGATGTCGGACTGAACCTAAGGAGCGCCCATGGCCAAGAGACCGCGGTAAGAACGAATCCACAACCTCTCAGGATCTTCGACTCCTCCCGCTTGGAAACAAACGCAATCAAGGAGCTGACAATGCGTTTCTTCGCTATCGTTGCCTTAATCCTTGCCTTGGTCGTCTCTGCGGGCGCTACCGATCGCGCTACCATGATTGACAACCCTAACGCCTGCAAACCGCCCGCCGAGCCGCAGCACGGTCCCCAGAATGGGGACGGCGTTGTCATCACGACGCAGCGCGCTGCTACGGTGTACTACAACCTCGCCGAGTTCCTGGCTGTCCTCGATGCGGATTACTACTTCGACGATTTCGCATCGTTGGACTGGGGTACCATCAGTGGTGTTGTGACCTACCAGTTCGGCCCGGTCAACGGCTACAGCTACACGGCATTCGCCGCTGGGGAATTGTTCAGCATACCGGGCGCGATGTCGACC
>JAUWBY010000077.1 GCA_030609605.1 Candidatus Eiseniibacteriota bacterium | reverse complement strand
GAGGGGAAGTGCGAGCGCTGTGATTCGATCGTGGGCGTGAGGGATCTCGAGCAGTGGTTCTTCCGGATCACCGACTACGCGGACAGGTTGCTCGACGAGCTCGACGAACTTCCCGGCTGGCCCGACCGCGTGAAGACGATGCAGCGGAATTGGATCGGGCGAAGCGAGGGGGTGGAGATCGATTTCACGATCGCTGAAACGGGCGATCCACTGCCTTGCTTCACGACGCGCGTGGATACCGTGTTTGGTGTGACCTACATGGTCATGGCCGCTGAACATCCGATGGTACGCCGACTCGTTGTGGGCACAGGACGCGAGCAGGAAGTGCTGGCGTTTGTCGAGCGAGTGAAAGCTCAGGGGAACTTCGAACGATCCGCCGCTGATGTGAAGAAAGAGGGCATCCGAACAGGGTTCCACGTGATCAACCCCGTCAACGGCGAGAGGATCCCGCTCTGGGTTGCGAACTATGTATTGATGGAGTACGGAACAGGTGCAGTCATGGCGGTACCGGCTCACGACGAGCGGGACTTCGAGTTTGCGCGGGAATATGAACTCCCCGTTCGCGTCGTCATCGACAAGCCGGGCGAGGGCCTGGACGGCGCTTCGATGAGAGAAGCGTATACTGAGAACGGAGTTCAGGTGAACTCCGCGCAGTTCGACGGTCTTCCGAATACAGATGCCATAGAGCGCATCACTGACTGGATGGATGAGAAGGGGATAGGCCGACGGGCCATCAGCTATCGCCTGAGGGACTGGCTCGTATCGAGGCAGCGGTACTGGGGCACGCCGATCCCGGTCATATACTGTGACGATTGCGGCCCGCAGCCGGTGCCGGAAGAGGATCTTCCTGTGTCGCTTCCGACAGACGTCGAGTTCACCGGCAAGGGGGAGTCACCGCTGACTACGTCGAGCACGTTCCTCGACGCCCCATGTCCGAAGTGCGGAAAGCCGGGGAAACGCGAGACGGACACGCTCGACACATTCGTCGATTCAAGCTGGTACCTCTTCAGGTATATCAATCCACGTGAGGAAACGCTCCCGTTCATCAAGGAGGACGTCAACCGGTGGTTCCCCGTGGATCAGTACATCGGTGGCGTCGAGCACGCCTGCGGGCACCTCATCTTCGTGAGGTTTATGACGAAGGTGCTTCACGATATGGGGCTCATAGATGTGGAGGAACCGATCGAGCGGCTCTTCTCACAGGGAATGATCTACAAAGATGGCCTGAAGATGTCGAAATCGAAAGGCAATGCCATCTCCCCAAACAAGTTGATAAAGCGTTTCGGCGCCGATACAGAGAGGCTCTACACGCTGTTCGCGGGTCCACCGGATCGTGACGCGGAGTGGAACGACACCGCCGTCGAGGGCGCGTACAGATTCCTGAATCGCGTCTGGAGAATGATGGAGGAGTGGCCGTTTGATGTGACGCAGCTGGCAAGTTCCAGGGCTCTGCTGGACAACGGGGATCTGCCTGAGAACGTGGCTTCGCTCCATCGCAAGACGCATCAAACGATCCGCAAGGTCACGAGCGACATGGACACGTTCCACTTCAACACTGGAGTTGCCGCACTCATGGAACTCGTCAACGGGACGCGGTCTTTCGTTGATGCGTTGGGGGAGAGTGAACCGTCGTCTGTCGAGCGGGCCGCCATCAGCGAATCGCTTGCGAGCACTACGATGCTGCTGGGCCCGATGGTTCCCCATTTCGCCGAGGAGATATGGGAGCGGATGGGCGGGCAGGACACGCTCTTCCGGGAGGAGTGGCCCTCATTTGATGCTGAGGCAGCCCGAGAAGATGTGGTTACGATTGCTATTCAGATCAATGGCAAGCTGAGGGGCAACATTGAGGTCGAGAAGGGCGCGGACGAGGAGTTTGTGCTCGCTCTGGCGAAGGCGGATGAGAGAATCACGCGACACATCGCAGGCAAGACGGTTCGGCGCGTGGTTTTTGTGCCCGATCGCCTCTTGAATCTCGTGGTCAGCTAGGGAACTTCACCGGCACGATCGTAGTGGAATGCGGCGCTGTCGGGGTTGGCTGAGGAAGGCATAGCAGTGACAGAGGCATCGTACGACCTGGCAAGTCCCAGGTGTGCGCCGCCATTGCCCGGGTCGCGCGCGATCCGGGCTCTGTATTGGAGGCGGGCGCGGGCCACGAAGACCGTGGCGCGGTCAAGGCGTCCGATCTGGTTGTATGCCCAGGCCGCGATCATGAGCTCGTCAGGCCCGCGGCCACCCAGTGTGTTAAGAAGCTGATCAGCGCCTGCCCGTGCCCACCAGAGCGCCGCCTGGCGTCCGGCAGCCTCCCTGTCGCTTCTCTTGTCCGCTCCTCTCGCCATGTCGACGTAGGCGAATCCGAGCGTCCTGGATATCGCCTGTCCGAAGTCCGGATTCACAGCGTCTGCAAGATGGGTGTAGATATCTCCAGCCCGTATGAGTGAGGCCGCCGCGTGAGGCACCCTGTCCGACATGAGCTGCGCGTAACCTATAAGACTGAGCTGCTCGTAGGACCGAGCGGGGGAGGTGTCGGCGCCGGCTACGACAATCGTCAGCTCGAGCTCCGCACGACCGTACTGGCCTAGAGCGACATGCTCCAACGCTCGCGTCATCAGCTCCCTGTGAGAAAGCGACAGGAATGCATCAGCAACGCGCGCCAGTTCCTCCGTGACGGAATCTCCGCGAGCGACAGCAAGCAGAAGCTCCTTCACCGACTCATCATCAAGCTCAGTTCGAGCCTCCCATACGTCCGTGATTGCCGACGCGGTGATCTGCGCCTCGCCGTCGTCTTGCGACACCTCAGAAGACAAGGCGAGGGGGGGAAGTGCAACAAGTGCAATAGCCAGAAAAACCAGCAGGTTTACATAATATAGATTATGCGACATTGAGGGGGGCAATGCAAAGCTTCCACGGAAGCGCCCGTGTGCTGGTCGCTGTGCCGATTTGACTGCGCAACGTATGGGGAACTCCCCGCCTGGTGAGTGAGAACGTGAGTTCATGCTAGAGATGAGACTGTGCCTCGGCCAGCGTCATGCGAGCCTGGTCGACCCAGGGCGTGTCCGGATACGAGTCGATGATGCTCTGCGATACGGCGGCGACGGATTCCCAGTCGCAGGCGACACGCAGATTGCGTATGGCGGCGTTCAGGTAACGAGCTGCAGCTATGGGTTCGTTGTCGGTCCGAGCAGCGATGTCCTGATAGATGGCTGCGGCGTCGGTGAAGGCACGTTGTTGTTCGAGGACGGAAGCCTTGCCTTCGAGGGCGAGACGATCGAGTGTGCGATCACCTCGATGGCGAGCGAGATAGGTATCGAAGTGCGCGAGGGCCTGGCTGTAGTCCTGCTGGTTGAAGGCCAGCGAACCGAGGTAGCAGGTGGCGGCGCTGGCGCCTCTGGTTCCCGGGTAGAGGTCGATGAGGCTCTCGTACTGGGCCTGGGCCTGGGCGAGAAGGCCGGAGTTAAGGGCCTGTGATGCCTCGGCGAGCGCGGCAGCAGCGGCTATCTCTGTCGCTCGCTGCGAGCGGGCGACCATGACGACGACGGCTATGACAACGATGACGGCGGCGAGGCCGATAAGGACCTTGTTGAGGTGTTCCTCAATGAACTTGGTGCCCTTGGCCGTTGTCTCGAGGAGAGCATCGTGCTTGAGCTGCTGCTTGGTTATGCGTGTTCTCTTTCCCAATGGGACCTCCGGGATCCGTTGTCTGATGCACATACCTGGGCCGCACCGGTCCTGCCCCTGGCCGGACTGCGCGTTCGTGGCCTGACGGGCGGCACTCTGGATTCAATCCCATAGAATAGCAGGAGAAGGGGTCGGATTCAAGTCAAACCGGACTTTGGGAAGGTAGCGCAGGCGTACGAAAAGAGGGGCTCACGCTTCCGCGAAAGCCCCTCTCCCACCGTACTTCTCGTTTTCCCGGCCACTGGCCGAAGAAAGCGTGTGCTCGTCGTTCTACCTGTACAGAGCCTTGATACTTGTCCAGCTCTCAACCTCGACCGGCACCGCCCCCGGGAAGTGAATCATGGCGTGATCAGGAGCCGTCACCGTGACGTCATCGACCCAGAAGTCGACGTGATCCTGGTCCCTGAGCGGTATCGACGGGCTGTAGAGACGCGCCTTGATGGTGAGACCGTCGTGATTGCCGCCGTCGGCATTGAAAGTCCAGGTGTGCGAGACCAGGTCCCAGCCCGTTCCGGCCGTATAATCGCTGTTGCCACCGGCGCTACCGTGGTAGCTGTCGACGTCGTTAGGATCCGAAGTGTAGCCGCCCCAGATCCTGAGCGAGGGGCTCGCGCCCGGCGTGATATCGTAGCCGTAGAACATGGCTTCGACGATGTCGCCTTCCAGAAGGCCGGTGACCCACGCGACGAACGCCTCAGGCGTGCCACCAATCGGCTCCTCAGCGACGTGGAGGTAGTACGTGCCGTCCACGGCGCCCGCGCAGGTGTAGTCCGGATTGCCGTAGCCCTGCGAACCGGTCTGGGCGCCGGACACGTTCGTATCACAGCAAAGGTTGCCGTAGGAAGTGAGGATCGTGGCGGGGGGATTTTCCCAGCTGTAGTTCAGCGTCTGAACGGCGAGTGCTGGCGTCGCGAACAGAACGACGATGGCGAGAATGAGCAGCTTCTTCATCGTGCCCTCCATCTGTACGGGGCCATCTCATGACCTCCGCAGGTGAAAACAACACATCATTCGTGACCGCGCGACTCTCGCTAACCTGACCCATTGATGCAGCGCTCCGAGTCACGCGCCACTACACTCACGACAAGCGAAAGCGTTCCCGCTTCACCTCCTTAATATGGTCTCTCCCATGGTCTCCGGGGCATTCCCCGACGACCGGTGTGATTGTGTCACCCACTGATAGCCCAGCACACTCCTGTGTTGGAAGGGTACGTTATCCCCAACATATCCTTATCCGAACACACACATATTATATCATGCAGCCTGAATTCAGTCAAGCATTCACGGGAATAGCTTGCAGGTCCTCCAAACCGTGCTGGAGGAGCGCCGGAAGCGGAAGGGGCTCGTGAAACGCAGGCATGGGTCCACGATGTGCTGAATTACAGAAGCCCGGAAAGCAGATCGCCTTCCGGGCTTAACTGAACCATATTCACTGCATGGTTGCT
The DNA here is from genome assembly GCA_030609605.1 of Candidatus Eiseniibacteriota bacterium. Lineage (GTDB taxonomy): Bacteria > Joyebacterota > Joyebacteria > Joyebacterales > Joyebacteraceae > Joyebacterum. The sequence continues at coordinate 3,852 of JAUWBY010000077.1, read as the reverse complement.
ATGCTGCTATACTGTGACCCTGTGCCGGTCCTTGAGCTCGCCTGCTTTGCCCTTGTTCCAGCCGCTTGTGCGCGAGAAGTAGCCGGTCACACGCGTGATGTGGTCGACGTCGCGACCCTGTGCGCAGGCGCCCGTGATCGTTTCGAGGGTGTTGTTCTCAATGGCCTCGAACGCACAGTGCGTCAGTGTCTCGAATCGAGCGTTCTTGATGAGGACGCCCTCGTCGTCGAGCTGGTAATCCCAGTTCTCATTGCTGCCGAGCCAACTCGTCAGTTCCTCCAGCTTCATTCGGACCTCTCTCTGATCCTGTGCGCAGCTCCTGCTCTTCCGGTCCGCGCCACGTCTCATCGGCCGCCGCCTGGCTGGCACCTGCGTGACGCCACCGGTTCAGCTTGTCTATTTACTGGGCGACTTGAGTCAGTGTCAGTCGCCCTTCTCTTTCGCTACTTGAGTGACTGCCCCGTTCAGGTCGTTCATGAGCGCATCCAGATCGATGCCGTGTGCAGCCGCTCCATCCGCCACCGACTCAAAGGCTGCGACGTGACATCCTATGCAGTGAAGCCCATGCTGCAGGAAAACCGGCACCGTCTCCGGGTGTTCCTGTACAATGGTGCCGATCGGCATCTCTCTGGTGATTGCCTGATCTGCCATCTATGTCTCCTGATCTGCGATGCTGGTGTTGCCGGCTCGAACCCCTGTCCCGTGGGAACCGTGGCGGCGACCCGCATCATATCTGAAGCGGACTATGCTATGCAATGTGATTCCAAATCTAGCCGAGAAATTCTTCCCGCGCAAGCCTTGAGGCCAGTCTTTTTCTGAGAGCGATCTCAGACAGACAAGCCAGGGTGAGAAGCAGCACCACGGCGATGGCTCCGGCGAGGCGTGACTCCCTCAGTGTCTCCGTAATGGCCACCAGGAACACCATGGCAATCCCCAGCAGCATGATGAGTCCCATTTGCCGCGCCTGTCGGGTCTTCTCGATCGATTGCGAAAGCGGCATGAACGGCGATGCCATCGACAGAAGGGAGAAGGCCATGAGCGAGAGAACGAACGTGATAAAGAGATAGAGTAGAGCGCTCTCTGGCGGCATGACCAAGCTCATGAGCAGCAGGAGGACGCAGAAGAACGGGATCATGTATCTCCAGATCACGAGTTTCCTGGCTCCGACCAGGAGGCCGACGCGACTCTCCAACGGCGCGGCGAAGAAGACCCAGCTTGCCTTCCACTGGTCCGACTGTGTTATCGCCGAAGCGAAGAACAGCGTGATGAAAACGCAGTAGAAGCCGAGGAGTTCCATAACCGGAAACGTACTTTCCACAGGCCGGGGAGCGAGTGGGTCGTTCAGACCGCCCGAGACGAGACCGAACAGGTAGACGGCCAGTGGCAGCCCGAATGCAGGGTAGATTCTCAAACGGAGCTTCCGGTTTCGCCTCATGTAGGCCTGCATCAGCTGGAAACCGGCTCTCTCCTCATCGTTTCTGCAGAACATGATGCCGAGCGCCGCGAACCGCGTCCGGAGTTTCCTGCGGTCCTTCCTGACGGTCTCCTCAGTGGACGATTCGGCAAGCTCTGCGATGCTCCTCGAGTACTCGAGAGAGATCATCGTAAGCGCTGCATGGATCACCACTACCGCCGACACAATAGCCAAAAGCGCGAGGATGAGATTCCTCGAATCGCCCAATCCAACGGAGAGTTCAACACCTCCCGCGAACCATGCCGGTGGCGCGAACCAGATCCACGGCCCTTTCTCGATCGCCACGGTGACGTTCTCCTTGATGAGCATCCGTGGAAGGAGCACGTATCCGAAAGTCAGTGCAATCGTTGCGATCGAATGCACGTAGGTAATGGCCGTATTGAATCGCTGGTAGTCGAAGAGCTTGAGCGCCGTCGAGTACACGAGAATGATCAGAGCAGCCGCCGCGAAGCATGCAAGGAGCGCCATGATCAGGTACAGAAATCCGACGGCTGCTCCCCCATCGAACCTGAGGCCGACAACGATTGCGGCAGGCAGGTTGAGCGCGGTTGCCGTACAGGCAACGTAGAAGAAGAGATTCGCCACCTTGGCGAAATAGTAGGTTCTCGACGAGATCGGTCTGTGCGCGAGGATCTCGTAGTCGTTCGGGCTGACCACGACTGAGCTGTACTCCATGATGACCGTGATCGCGGTCATGAACATTGCTGCACTGAATGTGAGGAGTGTGAAGGTGAACGGATCACTGGTTTTCACGAGAGAGAACGCCAGTATGCTTCCTATGACTGCATAGGTGGCGAGCATGGAGATCATCGGTGGGATTCTCAGGCGATTCCGCTGTTTGGCGCGGGCCGATCTGAGATCCAGATGGAGTCCGGCCGCGAAGAGCGCGCGGATCTGACCCCAGTCCGCGGCCTGCTCGCTCTTCCGATCTCCGTGACGGAGCCGATCGTCGCTCGACTGCCTACTACTCATTGCCTGCCTCGCGTGCCTTGCCTGTGATGCTGCGCGAGAATGCTCTGACGATAGCGCCGAGATCCTCCTCGGATGTCAACTCCGTGAAAGCGTCTTCGAGGGACGTCCTGTGTGTCATCTCTTTCAGCTGCTCGACGTTGCCGTCGGCGACCACCTCTCCCCCGTTCAGTATCACCACCCTGTCGCAGACCTTCTCGACGACTTCAAGTATGTGAGAACAGTAGAAAACGGTCTTTCCCTGGGAGGCCAGCTCCCGCAGAAGTTCCTTCAGGATCAGAGCCGTGTTGGCGTCAAGGCCTGCCAGTGGCTCGTCAAGGAAGAGTACGTCGGGGTTGTGCAGGAGCGCTGCAGAGATAAGGACCTTCTGTTTCATTCCGCGCGAGAATCCCGTCATCATGCGTTCCGACGAGTCGGCAATCCCGAAGAGCCGCAGGAACTCCTCCGCTTTCTCAAGCGCCGCGTCAGGCTCCAGATGGTAGAGCCTGCCCACGAGCGTGAGATACTCGATCGGTGTCAGGTTCTCATAGAGAGCGCCTGTCTCCGGGACCACGCCGATCATGAGCTTTGTCTGGATGGGACTCTCGACGACGTCGATCCCGTTGATCAGCGCAGTTCCCGAGGTTGGCGCGATCATGCCGGTGGCCATCTTGACGGTCGTCGTCTTCCCAGCCCCATTCGGTCCCAGGTAGCCACAGATCTGCCCGCGCGGTATCTTGATGTCCAGATTCTGGACGGCCTCGATATCACCGAACGACTTAGCCAGACCTCTGAACTCGATTGCGATAGCGCTATCCTGTCTGGCCGTCTTGGAATCGGAGTTTGTCGGGTCAATGCGTTGCCTGTCTGTTGTGTCCAACACTTCCTCCCTCGCGAGTTCCTAACGGGCGTCAACCTCTTCTGGTGCCGTCGGCCGAAGCAATGCTTCCGCGATGCGCCGCGCTTCCGCCACGATCGGTGCCGAAGCCGAAGGGGTCGCATCAAAGACCCCATTGAGCGATTCGAGCGCAATCTCATTCTCACCGAACCCCGCGTGGGCACGGGCCAGGGCATTCCAGGCCTCGAAATACCGCGGATGCATGTTCACGGCTCGCCTGAGGTGAACGGTAGCCTCGCGGAATCGCCCAAGTTCGATCAGAGCCAGCCCGGCGTTGTATCGTGCCGAAAGATCCCCGGGGTTCTCCTCGAGCGCCAGCTCGAACTCGGTCGCCGCCGCTCTGAAGTTGCCCTGGGAGCCTAGAATGGCTCCCAGCGTGTTGTGCATCTGAGCACTTCCGAACTCGAGAACATCGACGTTGACACCGGCTGTGAGTAATGCGAGCAAGATCCCTGCCGTGATCAGCGTCTTCCACGATCGCTTTCGGATCATGCTGATGATCTCGGTCACAGCAAATCCTGCGCCTGTCAGG
>JAUWBY010000159.1 GCA_030609605.1 Candidatus Eiseniibacteriota bacterium | reverse complement strand
ACAGATATCGCGAGGTTTCGGATGCCCACAAGCCCCTCAACGGGGTTCTTACCGACCTTCCGGACCTCGTCCATGATGTCTCTGTGCGGGGTAAACCAGAGCGCGCCCGTCTCAAGGTGCTGCGGCGGGAGATCAAGATTGCACCATCCCAGCGAATCGAGCTGGTAGAACTTGATCTTCTTGAAAGCAGCAGTCACCCATGTGACCGTCGCGTCGCCGAATACGACCCGGTTCCCGTTCCAGTCTCTCTCCTTCTTCGCCTCTCCGATTCTTATCGAAGACTCGAGCACCGGCTGCGTGTAGTAGTCCACCTCACGCTTCTCCACGTAGGCGATCTTCTGCTCGAGATCGAGCTCCCGGACGAAGTACGTCTCTCCTTCGTGCAGGTAGATGGCCTCGGGATAGACAAGCTCCGGCGCGCTGATGGAGTCCACGACACCGATGACGGCGTTCTCCTTACCGGCATCGAGAATCGTATATGTGTTGTCGGAAATGGTTCTGAGACTCACTTGACGTGAAGGCATCTCTGTCGTGGCCCAGTAGCTTCGCCCGTCGATCGTGTTGAGTTCACCGAGGTCCTCGAGGATGTTCGTTATCGGCTCCATCATCTCACCGAAGAGCTTCTCATCCCCGTCGACAAGCGGCAATTCAAACGCGGCGGAACGGAGGTGCTTCGAGAGGATGTACTTGTTCTCCGGATCTATCACGGCGTTCTCGGGCGACTGCCTGAAGAAGTAGTCACCGTGTCTCATAAGGTACTGGTCTATCGGATCGTTGTAGGCGACAAGGAAGACCACGGAGTCGTCGGAGCCTCGCCCCGCGCGGCCGGCCTGCTGCCACGTGCTTGCGATCGTGCCCGGGAATCCTACTATCACCGTCGCATCGAGGCTCCCCACGTCTATCCCCAGTTCGAGTGCGTTGGTGCTCGCCACGCCCATGAGCTCTCCGGAGAAGAGCTGCCGCTCTATCTCGCGCCGCTCCTCCGGTAGGTAGCCACCTCTGTAAGGCTTGATCTTGTCAGCGTGCTCCGGCCTCAGCCGCCTGAGCGTGTCCTTCGTGTAGCGGTAGACCAGCTCCGCGACCACTCGAGCGCGACCGAACGTGATCGTCTGGAAGTCGTCCGCGATGAGCTTCGCCATGAGGGTGTGCCCCTCGACGTTCGTACTCCTCCGCTCCATCTTCGCCATGTCAAGGAACGGGGGGTTCCATAGCACGAAGTACTTCTTCCCTCGAGGACTTCCATCGTTGTCGATGACCACGACGGGGGCGCCGATCATGCGCTCGGCCAACTCGCCGGGATTGGCGATCGTCGCGCTCGAACAGATAAACTGTGGGCTAGCCCCGTAGTGCTCGCAGATCCGCCTCAGCCTGCGAATCACGTTCGACACGTTGGAGCCGAAGATGCCGCGGTAGGAGTGGACCTCGTCTATGACAACGTACTTGAGATCTTTGAAGAAGCGGTTCCACTTCGGATGATACGGCAGTATCCCCGCGTGGAGCATGTCGGGGTTCGAGAGGATGACGTTCCCCTCGTCGCGTAGCTTGCGGCGTGTGTGCCGCGTCGTGTCGCCATCGTACGTGCCTGCTCGAATGAGCCCGGCCAGCCGCTCGTCCAGTGCCGACAGCCGCAAGAGACCCTTGAGCTGGTCCTGGGCCAGCGCCTTCGTTGGGAAGAGATAGAGCGCTTTCGCCGACGGGTCGTTCATCAGGCGCTCGATGACGGGGATGTTGTAGCAGAGTGTCTTGCCCGATGCGGTGCCCGTCACTATCACGACGTTCTTCCCGGCGCGGACCGCATCTATCGCATCGACCTGATGAGAGTAGAGATGTTCGATACCTGTCTGCACCAACGCGTCAGCGAGAACGCGCGGCACCGGCTCGGCAAGCTCGCTGAACTCTGCCTCGCGCGCCGGGACCGTCTCTACGTGGGCTATCTGCCCATCGTAGTCGCGGTCGAGCGTGAGCTTCTTGAGGAAATCGGTGATGGTCACTCCAACTCCTCCCCAAGAAGCTCAACCATGAGCTCCGCGTTGGTCGCAGCGTGCCCCACGTGGCAGTTGTTGAAGAAGACGTAGACCTTGCTCGCCTTCTGCTCGAGATTGAGTAGCTTCTCCGCCCACTCGGAGAGCTCCTCTTTGCTGTAGTCGTAGTCGTAACGGTCGCCGCCGCGTCCCCACCAGTTCTTCGTATTCCGCCCGTGGAAGCGGACGTACGCCGTGTTGGTCGTCGCCACCGCCAGCGGCGGAACGAGCCCCCGGAGTTCCGGTTCGTCGACCGAACAGTACCCCACGCCCCTTTCCTTGAGGAACTCAAATGTCTCCTCTTCGATCCACGAGTCGTGCCGAAACTCGACAAAGAGCGAGTCGCCTTCGAGCCGTCCCTGAAGAGCCTCGATATGCTTCATCTCGTCGTCACCCTTCCTGAACCGCCACGGGAACTGCGCGAGATAGCCCCCGAACTTCCCGGCGCGCTTCAACGGCTCGACGGCACTTGTGAACTTCCGATACATCTCTGGGTTGTCCTCGATCTCGTGGGTCATCCCCTTGTAGAGCTTGATGATGAACTCGAACCCCGGTGGCGTCCGCTCCTCCATCCTCGCGAGCATGTTGGCGCCGGGGATGCGATAGTAGCTTGAGTTTATCTCGACCACACCGAAGTGCTGCACGTACTCGTCGAGCATCCTGTTCCGCGCTGTGCCGTGCGGGTAGAACGGTCCGACCCAATCAGCGAAGCTGTAGCCGGATGTGCCGACGTGGATGCGACGGCTCTTCCCGACAGCGCCGAGTGCGTGCTCCGTCCTCGCCGGGGTCGGGCCCGCAAAGAGATCACCCTGTCCGCTCGGCGCCGCGTGCATCGTCTACTTCCCTCCCGTGCGGATGCGATCATCCGCGTCCTGGTACCGCAGCATGTCGAATGGACTCGATGAGAGTCCCGGAGGCAGCGGCACGTTGTCTATGTCGCCGCTCGCGTCGTGCCATCCGGCCATGAGCGACTTGTGCCGGCGCTCGTCCGTCCCGACCGACATCCTGAGGAACCTGGGTTCAGCCATCCTGCGATTGTTCGTCCACAGCCTTGTGTCATGAGTGATGAGCCGCGCCCGTGTGATCGCATGCTCCCCAAATTTGTCGCGGATCGCATCGATCGCGGACAGAAGCTTCCGGTACGCGTCTTCCTCCCGCTGCATGAAGAGGTCTACCTGGTGCCACTCGCGCACCTTGATAAGACCGGTGCAATTGACCCCGACCAGACGAATCGCCTGGCCGGGCCTCCAGTACTGGTGCAGAAGCCCGCGTGCCACCTTATAGAGCGTGCGTTCTTCGTCCGTGTAGTACTTGATCTTCCTCTGACGGGATATCGAATCGAAGTCCGCGAATCTGAGCCTCATGGAGATCACGTTCCCGAGGTACTGTTTCTTTCTCATGCGGCGAGCAACCTGGTCGCAGAGCCTCAAAAGCACCTTCTCGGCTTCCATGATATCCCACGTGTCCTCCGGGAGCGTGTGCTCGTGCCCCATCGATTTGACCGGCATCCCTTCGAAGTAGGGCGTGACCGGCGTATCGTCCTGGCCGCACGCCATCAAATGGAGGACCTCGCCCGTGATGCCGAAGCGGCGCCTGAGCATTGCTACCGGGAAGTTGGCGAGCTCTCCGATCGTGGCGACTCCCATCAGATTCAGGGCGATCTCGGTCTTTGCACCAATCCCCCACATCTTGGAAACAGCCAGGTCGTTGAAGACTCCGCCGAACTCTCCAGGTCTGATGACGGTAATCCCGTCCGGCTTGTTCATGCCGCCGCACATTTTCGCAATGAGCTTATTCGGACCTATCCCTATTGATGCAGTGAGGTTGGGACCAAACCGTTTTCTTATCTTCCCCTTGATCTCCTGGGCCACATCTTCACAGTTCTCCCACGTGCACTCCGTGCCCGTCATATCGACGAACGCCTCGTCGATGCTGTACGGTTCGACGATCGTGCTGTGCTCCTTATAGATGCGCAAGAGCTCGAGTGAGACGTAGATGTACTGCCCGGGACTACCCGAGACCGCAATGACGTGCGGACAGCGACGGAACGCCTCGACCGTCGACATGCCCGATCTGATCCCGTACTCCCGGGCGGCATACGACGCGGCCGCGACCACGCTCCTGGCCGCAGGCTTCCCCGAGACGATGACGGGCTTACCCCTAAGCTTCGGTCGGCACATTACCTCGACCGATGCGAAGAAGGCATCCATGTCTATGTGGAAGATGAGCCTGTGGGCGCCGGTCTTTCCGGGTGACACTCTGTGGTGTGCGCCTCTCGCGAGCATGGTGCCCTCTTAACCGTGTTCTACCCTATCCGCATCCAGAAACCGCTTCCGAAGAGCGGCTCGTTGACCTTAAGACGGACGAGAATCTCGTTCTCACCCTCTGAGAGTGAAAGCTCGATCTCGAACTGGTCCGGGATGAGCCTCCCGAATCCGTCCTCGGTACTCCGGCCCGGGTCGCCCCATCCACGCGGCTCTCCCTGGAACACCTCTATTCCGTTCACCCACATAGTGATCTGGTCAGTGTAAGTCAATCGGCAGCCACTCGGAGCACCGCGAACGACGGTCCGAGCGAAGATGACGCCCTTTCGGTCGCTTCCGGTGATCCCGGCGGCGCTCACGGCGACAACGCCCCGCACGTCGACCGGCGCATCCATCCAATCCGCCGTCCCATCCGCGATCGCGGTCAGCGCATCCTCTCTTGTTGTTCCCTCGGGGAAGAGTGGCGTCATCTCCCAATCTCGAAGAACGCCCTCACCGATGACCGCCGTCCATGGATCCTTAAGCACAGGTCCGATCTCACCACCCGCCAGCGCCGTGACCCGGAGATTCCGGAAGTAGCCCGACCCGACGTAGTTCCAGAGCCGGATACCACCTCGATCGAACGGAAGATAGCGAACGGTGTAGCACGGCTTTGTATCGCCGTTCACATAGACGTTGGCAAAGGTGTCTCCGACATCCACGCGGATCTTCGCCCATTCGCCCTTCGGAAGCTTCACGGTCCGCTGCGCGAACGGGAAGAGCTTCCAGGCGAGCTGACCCTTCACCCAGCGCGCCGATGATTCGAAGAGAACCTCGTTGTGTTCACGCGTCGAGTAGAACTGGAGATTGTTACACGCACCATCCTCCTGAACGTGGAAGTCAGGACCGACCCAGCCATCGTTCTCACCAGTCGTGCAGACCTCGAACTCGAGCCGGTAGCACTTCCAGCTCGTGTCACCCACCCACGGTGGATTCTCGATCGTCCGCCGCTTTGCACCCGGTTCGAGCAGATAGACAGTGCCGTACTCCGGATGCTCCACGAAGTTCTCTGGTGGAACACGCCAGCCCGGCGACGGTGAACCATTCAGGGCGTCCTCGAAGAGGACTTCCCCTCTCTCATGCACCATCATTTCAGGCCACCTTCCGCCGAGCCGCGCGCGTGCGTGCGGACGCGCGCTTCTTCGGCTGGCACTTGGGACAGATGAAACTGTGCGTGCCGCCGGTCTTGAGTTTCACTATCTTGGCCCCGCACTCCGGGCACGGCTGCCCTTCGCGGTAGCCGATCAGAATATCGTCGAACACAAACCCTCCCGGCTTTCCGCTCAAGCGTTTCTCGTAGTATGCCCCACC
>JAUWBY010000292.1 GCA_030609605.1 Candidatus Eiseniibacteriota bacterium | reverse complement strand
GATTGTCTGTGTCGGGTTCGGGCTGCTGTATCCAGTCCTGGGGAGTCGCATTCTGGAGCCCGCGAGAGATGCGCTCCTGAACGGCGCCGAGTACGTCAAGCTGGTTCTCGGGTAGGGGGTAGAGCACCGATGGAAACTCTGAAGCGAAGACTCTTGGACATGCTCATAATCTTCGTCCTATGGCTCCTCCTCACCTGGTCGCTCGATTTGCAGGGAGTGGTGGCCGGAGCCATCCTGGCGGCCCTGTTCGCCCTCGTCCTGTCGAGGCTACTGCCGCCGCACGTCGAACGCCTCTTCAGTCCGGTGCGGTGGTTCTGGGCGCTGATGCACATCATCTCACTGGCGTTCTGGGTGGTGCTGGCGAACTTCGACGTCATGTACCGGGTTCTTCACCCCAACCTTCCGATTCGACCCGGCATCGTCAAGGTGAAGACGACACTCAAGAGCGACGAGGCCAAGGCCTTCCTCGCGAACTCAATCACCCTGACGCCAGGCACACTCACCATCGACATCATTGACGACTGGCTCTACGTCCACTGGATCAATGTGCACGAGAGCCTCGAGGACACCGAGGCCATAACGCGGGATATCGCGGGACGATTCGAAGTGACTTTGAGGAGGGTTTTCGACTGATGCATACGTTCTTGCTGTTGCTCATCATTGGGACCTTCCTGTGTCTCTACAGGGTTGCAATGGGACCGACGCCGCCGGACAGGGCCGTCGGGATCGATACGATCGGTGTGATGGTGGTGGGCATCTGTGGGATCTTCGGGATCATCACCGGTCAGGACTTCTACCTGAATGTCGCGATCGCATGGGCACTTCTGTCCTTCCTCGGCACTCTGGCGCTTGCGAAGTATCTAGAGGGGAGGGGGTTCGATGAATAACGGGGTCGCGGTCTACATTCTGATCTCCATGGGAGTCACGTTCGACCTCGTCGGAGCGATCGGCCTTATCAGGCTACCTGATGTCTACAACAGGCTGCAGGCGGCGACGAAGTGCGTGACTCTGGGAACTGCCCTGATCCTCCTGGGTGTGGTGGCGGCGAGCGGGTGGAGCGCCATGGGCATCAAGGCGCTGCTTGCGGCGATCTTTGTCCTCTGGACGTCGCCGACGGGCAGCCACGCTCTGGCGCGCGGAGCGCACATAGCCGGTGTGCCGCTCTGGTCCGGATCAGTGATCGACAAGTACAAGGAAGACACGGGGCGCTAGGCCCTGTCCGGGCGCGACCGGCTGTGCTTATCCGGCGTCGTGCCGACTCACGGTGAGCGTCACACACGGGACTGAATGCCAGGAGAAGGAACACGATGAGGAAACCAAAGCTGCGCGAGCTCAAGGAAGCGGTGACAGCGGTCATTAAGGGGCCGTACACGACCGCGTTTCCCTTCGCTCCGGCTGAGACCTTCGAGGCCTTCAGGGGGCAGCCGGAGTTTCACGAGGAGGACTGCATCGGGTGCGGAGCGTGTGCGGAGGTGTGTCCCGCACGGACGATAGATGTCGTGGACGAGGGGAACACGCGCACTCTGATTCACCACTACGATAACTGCATCTACTGCGGTCAGTGTGAGGCCTACTGCACGACCAAGAAGGGCATCACGCTGTCTAGGAAGTTCGACCTCGCGGTCTTCGACAGAGAGCAGGCCGTGACGAGTATCGAGAAGGAACTGGTGCGCTGTGAGCGCTGCGGGGACGTCATCACTACGGTCGACCAGTTGAAGTGGATCGCGCGGAAGACCGGGTCTCTGTCTGTTGCGAACCCCACTCTTCTCATCGCGCTGCACAAGGACCTGGGTGTGACGGTGGATCCCTCGCCACACGACGGCAAGCCTGTCGGCAGGGGGGACTCGTACCGCATGATGTGCCCCGCGTGCAGGCGTGAGGTCTATCTGACCGAGGACTGGCTGGGTTAGGACGGATCCGGCGGTTTGGAGAGCCTTGACACAGGGAGGCGCGCCGGAAGACAGGAAAAGCGACAGAACGGGCCCCAAGGGGCCCGTTCTTCATGGCAGAGCCCCTTTGCTCTGCCTGACGACCAACAACCTCAAGTACTTTCCACTTGACATTATGTTCGCTTCACCGCACATTGGGAATGAGGCACCTTTCCCCGATGTAAGAGGGCATAAGCATGCGCAAGCGGCGCGAACTCGCGGACAGGAACAGCGTCACACTCAGGAACCACGTGAAGCAGCACAGGGCACGGCTGGACCTGACGCAGGAAGAACTTGCCGAGAAGGTCGGTGTTCGCAGGCAGACCATTCTCGCCGTGGAGAAGGGCCACTACGCGCCGTCGGCATTACTCGCGCTTCTGCTGGCCAGGGAACTCGGCATGCCCGTCGACGAGCTGTTCGAGCTGGAATCCGGAGAGGGGAGTGGATCATGAGAAGCGAGATGGACCTCATGCGGATGGACGAGCGACAACAGTTCCACTGGCTTCGTGCGAACAGGGCCACTCTGATGGTCGTGGGCGTGGTCTGGTTCCTGATGATCGCCTTTGAGATCAGCGAGGAGCGCACGCCGGGCTTTCTCCTTGTCATGGTGCCGATCTTCGCAGCCATCAGGTTCGGGTTCTTCTACTACTACGCCAGGGATCGTGAGGTCAGATGGGTGGAGCGCGTGCTCTTCATCGTCCTGTTTGGATTCGGGCACTGGGCGGCGACGGCGTCCGCCTGGGTCGGCGAGTTCTCGACCAGCGGGATGTTCGGTCTCTTCCCGGAGGAGCCCGCTCACTCATTCTGGGTGGCCGCCGTGCACGTTCTGGAGTTCCCGCTCGTGACCCTCGTGCGCCACAGCGACCTGTCCGAGCAGTCGGTCTGGGCCAACACGCTCATGGTTCTCAACAGCGTCGTCTGGGCGGGCGCGGCCTATCTGGTTGTCTGGGCCGCGAAGCGGCGGACGGTAGCGGCGCGGCGTGACCGGGGGGCGTGACCGGATCGTGCTCAGCACCGGGCCAACCCGTGGCTTCATAAGGCGCGAGAAGCTCTCTAGTGGCCGAACTTGGGGCTTGACTACGTATCATATTCTGCGGTATAGTAGGATGACAGTCCGGTGGTGACGCGCCACGGCGTTTCGATGGCGCCGCCTCC
>JAUWBY010000087.1 GCA_030609605.1 Candidatus Eiseniibacteriota bacterium | reverse complement strand
GCCGTTTGTCGTGGCTCCATACGACGCCGAGCTGTTCGGACACTGGTGGTTCGAAGGACCGATCTGGATTGAGGCACTTCTGAGAAAGCTGGACGAGATCAAGGGCTCGGTCCGAACCGCGACGCCGATGGGTTTCCTCGGTTCAGCTACGCCGATGCAGACCGCGAACCCCCATCTTTCGAGTTGGGGATATCGTGGCTACTCTGAGGTCTGGCTGAACTCGAGCAACGACTATGTCTACACGCATCTTCACCGGGCATCGACGAGAATGACCGAGTTGGCCAAGACCTACCCGCACGCTGAGGGACTGAGGCTCCGGGCTCTCAATCAGGCGGCGCGGGAGTTGCTGCTCGCGCAGTCGAGCGACTGGGCGTTTATCATGAAGACCGGCACGATGGCCGAGTACGCGCACAAGAGGACGCGGGACCACATCTCGCGGTTCACGAAGCTCTATGAGGATCTGAAAACCAGCACGATAGATGAGAAGTGGCTATCGGAGATCGAGTGGCGAGACAAGATATTCCCGCAGATCGACTACACGGTCTACGCTGAGGACCAGCCTCCCGAACGCTCCGCAGGATAACACCTTCCGGAGCAAGTCCCAGCGGTATGGGCGACGCTCACCTGCTGCCTGTCGAGAGGGCCGGCAGGCGTCGCCACGGAGCAGAGATGACCGGCGACAGGCTCCCGATCGCGATACTCTGGCACCAGCATCAGCCTTTCTACCGCGCCAGGTGGGACGGGGATCCGAAGGGATCCTACATCCTTCCTTGGGTCCGCCTGCACGCCATCAGGGACTACTACTCGATGGCGGCTCTCGTCGGCGAATTCCCCAATGTTCACGTCACGATCAATCTGGTCCCGTCACTGATCCTCCAGTTGGAGGACTATGTCGAAAAGGGCGCGACCGATCTACTGCAGGAGCTCTCGCTCAAACCGGCAGACAGACTCTCTGGAGCGGAGCGCGACTTCATCGTCTCCCGCTTCTTCGATGCGAGCTGGGAGAATGAGATAACCATCCATCGCGGCTACGCCCGACTTCTCAATATGCGGCGGGCGGGAAGACATTTCGCGGATCAGGATATCACCGATCTCAGAATGTGGTTCAACCTGGCGTGGTTCACTGCAGACGCGCGGCGCGGTCCGATTGACCTTCCGGATGGCTCGACTGTGGACGTGAGTGGTTTCGTGAAGAAGGGAAACGCCTTCACGATCGATGACATTGCCGCAGTGTTGAACGAGCAGCTGAAGCTGATGCGGAACGTTGTCCCGATCCACAGGAACCTCATGGAGGCCGGACAGGTAGAGGTCTCAGTGACTCCGTTCTACCATCCAATCCTTCCACTTGTAGCCGATACCGATCTGGCCACGATAGACGCCGGTGGCGCAGTGTTGCCCCGCCGCTTCTCGCGGCCTGAGGACGCTCGCGCCCAGATAGAGAAGGCCATTACTTTCTACGAGGAACGTTTCGGGCGACGGCCGAGGGGCATGTGGCCGTCTGAAGGCTCCGTGGGACAGCACGTGGCGCATCTCTTCACGGATGCCGGGCTCACCTGGATAGCGACCGATCAAGGGGTGCTCGCGCGCTCCGGCAAGTGGGGCTACGACACGGCCGATCCGAAAGTTCTTACCCGCGCGTATCGCGTCGGTGAGGAGGGGAGTAGTGTCACCGCCTTCTTCCGCCACACGCAGCTCTCCGACGACATCGGATTCTCACTCCAGGGGTATGCGGATTACGACCGCGCCGCCGATGATTACCTGACATGGATCAAGGACGGGTACGCGCGCAGTATAGACGACCCCGGCGGACACATCCTCTCGATCATCCTGGACGGCGAGAACGCTTGGGGGGCGTACCGCGATCGTGGAACGGCGTTCCTGCGGGGGCTCTACAGACGACTCGCTGACGATCCGGAGCTTGTCTCTGTGACGTTCTCCGAGTTCATCGACGGGAACGAGTCGCGAGGCATCCGCCCACACTCGCTCGAGTCGCAGGAACTCATATCTCCGCTTTTCTGTGCGAGCTGGATCGATGAGATGGGCTCCGCTCCGGGCAATGATCTCAACATCTGGATAGGTTCTTCACAGGAGAATCGGGCGTGGGAGCTTCTCGGGAAGGTGCGCGATCACCTTGAGGAATCGGGTGCGACACCGGACAGCAATCCTGACGCCTACGAATCCATATACCGAGCGGAGGGCAGCGACTGGTTCTGGTGGTTCGGCGACGACTTCGTCCAGCCATCGGGAGGTGAGTTGGTCTTCGACCATCTGTTCCGCGAACACCTCAAAGATGTCTACCGTCAACTGGGGGAAGAGCCTCCTTCCGAGCTTGATTCGCCGATCGCTCACGACATCGTTGTCTGGACTCCGATCGACCCGGCGGCCTCCGTCGGATCGGAGCAGGTCTTGAGAATCGTGGTCGACCGCCCCGGGAAGATCCGTTGGACCGGGGACGGTTGGGCAACCTTCGCAGAAGTTCTACTCATCCCGGCCGGCGACGTGATGTCTAACCGGATCGGATACGTCGCGACCATAGGGCCAGTTGGTGACGACTGCTCGACGGTCGAGTTCCACTTCGATAAAGAGGGGGACGGAGCCTCCGGGCTACAGGGCGACGGGACGGTCTACCGCGTCCCGGTTGAGGACTAAGTGCGAACCGGTCTCAAAACGCTTCTCATTATCATCGCTATTCTTGCTGCTGTCAGTGTCGTTGCTACGATGACGCCAGTGGGCTGGTCAGTGGCTCGCTCATCCATCGAACGTGCGGTTGTGAGTGGCAATGATCTGAGTCTGACCATCGGGTCTCTCCACGGTAACCTCTTCAATAACGCTACTCTGGAAAACGTCACGCTGACCGACCCCGAGATCGGTGTCATCCTCTCACTCGACGAACTCGCTCTTGAGTACAGTCTTCCCGCTCTTGTGCGGAGTCGGATCATATCACCCGACATCAGGATCGTGGATGCCGATCTTCTCGTGGAGATGGGAGAGGACGGCCGCCCGGTCGGATGGTCGAAGTTTGCCGGGGCAGAGGCGCGCGAGGATGATACCGGTTTCGGATGGGGAATCTCTGCACACGTGGCAGTCTCCAGTCTGTCCGGCAGGATCGTTTCCCAGGCGGGAGGGTACGACATCGACCTCCGCGGCATCGATATCGATGTCGGTGTCGATATCGACGCCCGCACCATGTCCGATGCAGAAGCGTCGGAATACTTCGAGGTGACACTCGCCGGCACCACAGACGTGATGCTCTCTACAATGCTCTTCCCTGTCGAGACATTCCTGTCGTGTGCGGCATCGGGCGACAGGTCAAGTGCGGCGGCGGAGCTCGCGCTCGAGTCACCTGCAATTTCGATTGGAGCGCGTGGCGGTGTGCACGCCGGCGACGGATCATTCGATGCGATTGCCGTAGAGCTATCGGCTGACCTTGAGGCTCTCTCCGACATCTTCGGATGGGGACGCATGAGCGGCGAAGCTCATCTCACAGGCAACGTGGACGGACCGTTCGGGTCTCCCGTATGGGAAGGCGAGCTGGCCTCCGATGGGGCCGTCATTGGGAAGATGGAGATAGAGCGACTGAACTCATCGCTCAAGGGCGGAGAGCGTTCTGTCGAGTTCGAGCGGGTCAAGGCTTCGGCTTTCGGGGGAGAGATCGAAGCAACACTACTCCTGACGATGCAGGAGCAATCCTCCGACGGACCCAGGATGAATGCGCAGATCGAGGCAGTCGGCATCGACCTCGGCAGAGTCGGCGAACTCCTTGCCTCTCAGGCAATGGCGGGGACGGCCTGCGTAGATGCACGTCTGTCTATGAACCCCGGCGATCTCGCGTCGGTCTCCGGCGATTTCAGCGGAACGATAGCCGGATTGGAGCTGGGCGACACTGTTTTCGGAGATGTCGACCTGTCTGGTGCTGCCGGCGACGGTGAGTTCACTCTGTGGAGCAGCAGCAGCGATGCTCTGCTCACGGCGGGCGGGGATCTTTCTACCAGTGGCGTCTCCTCCGCGGACTTCACCATAGAGATCCCGGATCTTGCTCCGACCGCTTCCAGGTTTGGAATCAGCGATGTCGCGGGGGCGGCCACTGCGGTGCTTCACGTTGACGGACTGAACGATACGCTTCGCTACACCGGCAGCATCGATCTGCGTGGGATCGAGACGCCGAACGTCATCGTTGGAGACGCGCAGACCGTGTTCTCCGGCGGTCGTGCGCGCGCTGAGGCCGGGTTTCGTGCGTTCGGGGGCACGCTTCTGGGTGACGCGTCTGTCGAGTTCGGGGAGAGGTATCGTGTCACGTGCAGATTCGACTCGCTGTCACTCGCGGCGGATATCATTGCCGGCTCTGCGGGGCCGCTCGACGTATCTGGTCTGGTAACCGGAGGGGCTGTCATCACTGGGGATCTTGCTGTGACCGGAGGCGGCGATGCCGGAAGTGCCGGCGCCGGGGATGGCGATGCTGGGGATGGCGGTACCGCGGATGCCGCCGCTGCCCGGCGGGCGGCATACGTCATTGATGGCAACGTGGAGACGCTGGGGCTCACTGTCTCCGGGGAGAGCATCGAGCTTGTACGTCCCGTGAGATTCTCGGCCCGCCCCGGGTCGCTCTTCATCACGGAGACGCAACTGGTCGGTGATTTCGGCCGCGTCTCACTGGGAGGCGTGTTCGACACCGATGGCGAGAGCTCGCTCACTGCCGGGATCGACAGCCTGAATATCGCATCCGCCTTGCGACTCGCGCCGGAAGGAGCTCGCCTCCCCGATATCCGCGGCCTTGCCACCGGGCGGGTTGTGATCGAGGGTCGGGCGGACAATCTCCAGGCCGCCGCAGATCTCCGCATGGAGTATCTGATAGTAGAGGGACTTGCGCTTGGCTCTGTCGAACTCGATGCGGAAACCGATTCCCAGGACCTTCTGTTCGAGGTGGAAGCGAGGAGCCCGCTCGGGGGCAAGATAACGGCGAACGGGAGCTTCCCGTATATCAACGTTGAGGGCGGTGCCGTTGAACTCGATCCGTCGCGTGAGTTCGCAGCTACCGCTGTCTGTTCGAGCTATGCACTGGAAGGCGGCGTCGCGTTTGTCCCAGCACTTCGAGGACGGAAGAGACTGCGGATAGACGGATCTATGCTTCTCGTCGGGCGAGCTGATTCCGTGTCAAGTTTCAACGGTGCCGGGAGGTTCGAGGAGCTGTTCGCGACACTCGACGTCGTCACGTTCTCTCTGGTTGATACATTCGAGTTCACCATCACCGGCGGAGACCTTGATCTTCACGACCTCGACTTGGAGATCACGAGAATGAGGGCTCTTGGGGAAGAAGAGGGGGGAAGGGTTGATGTGTCCGGAGGTATCGCGAGCAACGGCGAGATCAGGCTCATGGCGCGCACCTTTGGGCTCAAGATTGGGCACGTTGCGAGGGCCTTCCTGCCGGGCAGGCACTCACCCGTTCTCGGTGATCTCGATCTCATCACCTCGGTCACCGGCAGCATCAGCGACCCCAATGTGGAACTTGGGTGGGAGTTCTCCGACCCAGTGATCTTCGGTTTCGGATTCGACGGGTTTCGGGGAAATGCCACGCTCTCTCGTGATCACGTTCATCTCGGACGAGCCGAGCTTACGGCAGGCGATGAGACGATCGCCTTGGGCGGAGACGTCTCGCTCGGGAGCGGAGATGTGGGGCCGAGGAGCGGAGACGTGGGGCTGAGGAATGGCGATGTGCGACCGGGGGGCGAGAGCGCGCCGTCCGCTTTGGACGTGTGGATCGCTGCCGACGGCTTTGATCTGAGTGCCATCAGCTTGCTGCCCGGTGAGATGAAGAAACTTGACGGAGATCTGAACGTGGACGTGCGGTTGACAGGCACGGTCGAGTCACCGGTTCTTGCCGGCTCGCTGGTGGTGTCGGAGTGCGAGGTCGACGGCTACGGTCTCGAGCATTCGCTGCACGATATCGAGTTCAGGTTGGCAGCAGCCGAGGGGATGGCTGTTCTCGAACGCGCCTTCATCGGGCTCGGAGATGGATCGATCACGGCCACCGGTTTCATCGCAATCGGTGTCTCAGAGGTCCCGCATTTCATGATCGACCTCGACATATCCGGCGCTGAGATAGGCATCGAGAAGATGATGAAAGGCAGGTTCGGCGGCAGTCTGAGATGGGTCGGGACAACGCGGGCCTCCGCGCTATCGGGGGAGGTCGAGGTGGAGAAAATGGAAGTGAGGCCACGCTTGGAGCTCTCACAGCTTATCGCGAGGAAGCCCCGGCGCGTGAGCATGGCATCCGCGGACGATCCGCTCAGGTCAGTGCATCTTGATATCGACCTTACGATTTCGGATCCCATACGGGTCCGGAGTGATCAGGTTCACACGGAACTCGCCGGAGGACTCCACGTTGGAGGAAACGCTCGTATTCTGATGCCGTCTGGAGGTGTCTCGGC
Organism: Candidatus Eiseniibacteriota bacterium; assembly: GCA_030609605.1. Lineage (GTDB taxonomy): Bacteria > Joyebacterota > Joyebacteria > Joyebacterales > Joyebacteraceae > Joyebacterum. The sequence goes on along the minus strand of JAUWBY010000087.1, from coordinate 2,124 downwards.
TCCCGGAGGGACGTTCCAATACCTGAGAAACACGTTCTCTATCGAGAGGCTGGATCTGGTCTACTCTGATCCACGGCGGAGCGATCCCTATCTGGGTCTGACCGGCAGCACGATTGTGGAGAGCCGCTCGGGTGTCTCCTACGAGGTCACGGTGTCGTTCGATGGTTTTCTTTCCGACACGATGCCGGTGCTTGCAAGCTCACCGGCGCTCAGCGAGCCGGACATCGCAGCGCTCCTGACGATAGGTGAGACCGTCGGCGTCATAGCGGGTGGGGGACCCAGCGGGGATTCCGCGTCGGACAGCTTCAGCTCGCTCGCCAGATCGGCTTTCGTCGGCAGTCTCTTCGGCATAGCGGAGAGTACCGTGGAGAGATGGCTTCATCTCGATACCGTGGCCGTCGACAGGGAAGCACTCGATGAAGGTGACCTGTCTGGGGCGGGGCTCACGCTCGGGAAACGCTTCGGAGGCGGTTTCCGCGTCGACTACACAACCGAACTGGGCCAGTTCGCCGGGCAGTCGGTATCAGCTTCGTTCAGGCTCAACGACTCGATGTCGCTGGTGACCAGAGCAAGCCAGGAAGGGAATCATGCGATCGGTCTCAAGTTCCATTTCAGGTTCCGGTAGGGGCTTGTATTTGCGGTGGGGTCGCAACTGTGTCCAGGTTTTCTTGGCCGCTGTCCTGGTCGTTGTGCTCGTGTCCGACGCGACGTCGCTCTGCAGAGGAAGCAACTCAAGGAAGTTCAAGAGGGAGCGCGCGTTGCGAGAAGGGCCGCTCGTTGAAGAGGTGCGCTTCATCGGTGTGGAAGCGTTCGATGAGAGTACGCTGCTTGAGTACATGGCGATCCATCCAAGTGGTTTCCTAGAGCAAGTGAGGTTCGACCCGGGTCTTCTCGAACAGGATCTCGTGAACCTGGCTCTCTTCTACAACACCAGGGGGTATCTGGAGGCTGATCTCTGGGTAGAGGATACTGCCCTGTCGACGGAGTCGACGAGGATAACCATTCTGATCGGTGTGCACGAAGGCTATTGCTGGACCATCAGGGATGTCAGTCTGCACGGGAACGTCGACATAGCAGAGGACTACCTTCGCTCGCTTCTTGCCGTGACGGAGGGATCCCCGCTTCTCTCGAACGGTCTCGCGCGCGACCGACGCATGATCCTGAATCACTACGCTCGGCTGTCATATCTCGACGCATACGTCGAGCAGACTGTGACACGGGACGATGTCGAACGAACAGCGAGCGTCAGCTATGAGATCGTGGAGGGAGCGCGCGCTCGCATCTCGGGCATCAGGATTCAGGGCAACGACAAGACCCGGAAGTTCGTGATTGAGCGGGAGTTCACGTTTGAAGACGGTGAGTACTTCGATGTGGACAAGATCGGCGAGAGCCAGGCGAATCTCTACAGGACCGGGCTCTTCAACTCGGTCTGGATGGAACCGGCGAGAGATGAGGCCGGGATGAGCGAGAGGGGGCTTGACATACGGCTCGGTGAGCGTCGTAGCGTCTCCCTTGATCTCTCTGTCGGGTACGCAACGATAGATGGTCCGGAAGCAGGGGCATCACTTGTCAACCGGAACCTTCAGGGACAAGCAACGCGTCTCGAGTTTCACGGATACTTGAGCCGTCTCCAGCACAACGCTGGAGCCTCAATCAGCGATCCGTGGTTCCTGGGTCTTCCCGTTGCCGGTGAGCTCTCGATCGACTACATCCGGAGCGGCGAAGAGACATACACTGCCGAAACCGAGAGAGCGGCTTTCTTTCTGACAAAGAAGATCGGACCGGCGCTTACTCTCAGGAGCGGATACGAGTTCGAACGGAACATCGTGTTTGAGGCCGGCGACGAGGACGAGGATCTGGGAACCAACTACACGACCGATCTACTCGTTGCCGCCACGCACGATACTCGTGACGATATCCTTGACCCAAAGCGAGGGATGCTCGTCGGCGGCGAGTTCGGACTGGCCAGTTCGCGCTTGGGCGGCACCAATGACTTCACCAAGACCGAGTTCATCTGGCGAGGCTACAAGGAGGTACGGAGACACAGAATAGTCGCTCTCGCTGGCCGCATCGGGTGGATCCACCCGCAGGACGACAGCAACGTGCCCGTAAATGAACGCTTCT
>JAUWBY010000295.1 GCA_030609605.1 Candidatus Eiseniibacteriota bacterium | reverse complement strand
GATCGAGCTGGTGACTCCTATAGCGATGGAGGACGGTCTTCGGTTCGCGATCCGTGAAGGCGGTCGCACAGTTGGCGCCGGGACGATTACGTCGATTGTCGAATAGAGGATATCAAAGGAGGGAACGCAGTGGCTGGCCAGAGAATTCGCATTCGCCTGATGGCCTATGAACACGCCACGCTGGACCAGTCCGCGGCGGAGATCGTCCGCGTCGCGCGGGAGACCGGGGCGTCAATATCAGGGCCCATCCCGCTTCCGACGAGGAGGAAGCTCTACACGGTTCTGCGCTCGCCGCACATCGACAAGAAGTCGCGCGAGCAGTTTGAGATCCGCACGCACAAGCGGCTCATAGAGATCATTAACTCGACTCAGAAGACCCTCGACGCGTTGATGGATCTGGATCTTCCGGGCGGGGTGGACATCGCGATCAAGGTCGAGTAAGTGTACGCTTGAAGAGGCTCCATCGGTTGCATCGGTAGTGCAGGGAGAAGAATGATGAAGGGAATCATCGGAAAGAAACTCGGCATGACGCGCATCTTCAACGAGGATGGCACGGCAGTGCCCGTGACCGTTATCGAAGCCGGTCCCTGTGTCGTGACACAGGTCAAGACGGTGGAGATCGACGGCTACGAGGCAGTCCAGCTCGGTTTCGACAGGATGCGCGGGAAGGCGGCCAACAAGCCGTACGGCGGGCACTTCGCCAAGCACAACCTTACTCCACGCCGGAAGCTGACGGAGTTCCGAGTGGAGAACCCGACTGACTACAGAGTCGGGCAGGAGATCCTGGTGGATATCTTCAAGCCGGGAGATGTGGTGGATGTCACAGCCAACTCGAAGGGGCGGGGTTTCCAGGGCGTGGTCAAGCGGCACGGGTTCTCAGTCGGGCGCAAGACGCACGGCAACAGGAACCACAGACGTCCCGGATCGATCGGACAGAGTGCCACGCCGGCCAGGGTGTGGAAGGGAAGGAAGTTGCCGGGTCGGATGGGCAACAGCCGCGTTACTGTGCGGCACCTGGACGTAGTCACCGTGGATGTCGAGAAGAACCTGCTGCTGGTCCGGGGTGCCGTTCCCGGTGGCAGCAACGGCTTCGTACTGGTGCGCAAGCCGGACGTCGGCAAGTAGTCTGTCGCGGACGACCAACACTGAATGAGGCTTGGAAGATGTTGAAAGCACTGGCAGTAAGTACCAGAGAAGGGCAGAAGAAGAAGGAGGTGACGCTTTCGGCATCTCTCTTCGGAATCGAGCCCAACGAGCACGTCATGCACGAGGCCGTCCGCACGTATCTCGCGAATCAGCGGACCGGCACTGTGAAGACGAAGACCAGAAGTGAAGTCCGGGGCGGTGGGCGGAAACCGTGGCGTCAGAAGGGAACCGGTCGAGCTAGAATCGGATCCAGCCGTGTCGCGCACTGGCGTGGCGGAGGTCTTGCCTTTGGTCCCAGGCCGCGAGATCACAGCATGCGGCTTCCAAAGAAGATCAGGAGACTCGCTCTCAGATCGGCCCTCTCTACGAAGGTCGCCATGGACGAGATCCGCATCATTGAGGACTTCGAGCTGTCGTCTGTGAGCGCGAAGGAGATGGCCGGCATCCTCAAGAACATCGGTATCACCGGAGAGAAGACACTTCTGGTGATGAAGGACACCGACAAGACGGTTCTCATGTCCTCACGGAACATCAGGAATCTGAAAGTCGGATTGGCTCGGGAACTGAACACGTACGATCTCCTGCATGCTGAGATCGTCGTGATGACGGAAAGCGCCCTCGGCGCCGTCGAGGAGGTTTTCGGAGAATGAAGCGCGATCCCAGAAGCATAATCCTGGAGCCGGTGATCACGGAAAAGTCGGCACGCGACCGAGAGTTGTACAACAAGGTCGTCTTCGTGGTCGCTCGTGATGCCAACAAGATCGAGATTGGAAAGGCCGTCGAGGAGCTTTTCAGTGTTACGGTCCTCGGTGTGCGGACGATGTCGGTGTCCGGCAAGCTCAAGCGCCTCGGTCGGTTCGAGGGACGGCGCGCCGGATGGAAGAAGGCGATCGTGACCCTGAAGGAAGGCGATTCGATCGAGTTCTTCGAGCACGCATAGAAAACCGTGAGAGTTGGGAGTTACTCAAGATGGCTGTCAAGAGATTCAGGCCGGTCACGCCAACGCTCCGGTACAAGACGGTGTCCTCCTTCGCCAGTATTACGAAGAGTACGCCTGAGAAGTCGCTTCTTGAGCCCAAGAAGAGGACGGGCGGCAGGAACAATCAGGGCAGACTCACATGTCGGCACCGTGGCGGCGGACACAAGCGAATGTATCGGATCATAGATTTCCGGCGCAACAAGCACGGTGTGCCGGCAAAGGTCGCGTCGATCGAGTACGACCCGAACAGGTCGGCCAGGATCGCGCTCCTGCACTATCTGGACGGGGAGAAGCGCTACATCCTGGCGCCGGACAAGCTCTCGGTTGGGGATGTGATTTCCTCAGGCGAGAAGGCGGAGATGAAGCCGGGCAACGCCCTTCCGCTCAGGCGTATCCCTCTGGGCATGACGATACACAATATCGAGCTCAGACGTGGCGCCGGTGGTCGGCTCGTGCGCGGCGCAGGAACGTCTGCACAGCTCATGGCGCGCGAGGGCAAGTATGCGCATGTGCGGCTTCCTTCGGGTGAGGTAAGGCTTGTCGATGCAGAGTGCTACGCGACCTTAGGGCAGGTCGGCAATCTCGAGCACGAGAGTATCGTCCTCGGCAAAGCCGGGCGTTCGAGGTGGCTGGGTCGACGTCCATCGGTGCGCGGAGTGGCGATGAACCCGGTTGATCATCCGATGGGTGGCGGCGAGTCGAAATCGTCCGGTGGACGGCATCCCTGTTCGCCGTGGGGAGTAGCGGCGAAGGGCGGGAAGACGCGAAGGAAGAAGTCGTCCGACCACATGATCGTCGCATCAAGGAAGAAGAAGAGAAGGTAGACGCCGCTTTCAGCGCGCGGAAGCGCGCGAATGGTGGCCGTTTGCCGGTACAGCGGGAATCCTAGGGAGGAGCTGGAGCCCAATGGGTCGTTCGACAAAGAAGGGGCCGTT
>JAUWBY010000100.1 GCA_030609605.1 Candidatus Eiseniibacteriota bacterium | reverse complement strand
CCGTGAGAAATCTGGGACTCCTCGTCGCGGGACGTTCGGCCTATGCGCCGTGCACGGCACAGGCCGTTGTCGAGATGCTCGTTCGATCCGGGATCGAGATCAGCGGCCAGCACGTGGTCATCGTCGGCAGAAGTCCGGTTGTTGGTCGCCCCTTGGCGAACATGCTCCTGAGAAAGGCTGACAACGCGAATGCGACTGTCACAGTCTGTCACACTCGGACGCGTGATCTTTCGGCCCACACGAGGGCGGCGGACATCCTTGTTGCAGCGATGGGTGTTCCCGAGGCGATCCGCGGGAATATGCTGGCAGATGGAGTTGTCGTCGTGGATGTGGGAGTGAACCGCATAGACGATGCGTCATCGGAGCGAGGACACAGGGTGGTGGGAGATGTGGCGTTCGATGAGGCGCTCGGCATCGCCGCCGCCATTACCCCTGTTCCCGGAGGTGTGGGGACACTGACCACTTCCCTTCTCCTGCTCAACACTGTTGACGCCGCGATGCGAACCGATACCAAGGCCTCTTGAGGTTCCCCGTGATGGAGATGGATTTGGAACGCGAGCAGGAGAACAGAGTCCTCACTGTGAGCCAGGTGACGACGATGGTGAAGTCCGTGCTCGAATCATCGCTTTCCCTCTTCTGGGTAGAAGGTGAGATCTCCAATTTCGTTCACCACAGCTCAGGGCACATGTACTTCACATTGAAAGACGAGGGCAGTCGACTCTCGTCCATCATGTTCAAGCACAAGAACACCAGGCTGCCCTTTGTCCCGGAAGATGGGATGAAGATCGTTGCCTGGGGTGGCATCAAAGTCTACGAGCCCGCTGGGAAATACCAGTTGTATGTCGAAGAGATGAGGCCGGCCGGTGTGGGGGCGCTCGCGGCAGCCTACGAGAAGCTCAAGCGCAGGCTGCAGGAGGAGGGGCTGTTCGACAGCTCAGCGAAGAAGCCGTTGCCCCAGTTTCCGAAGACCGTGGCCGTTGTCACGTCTCCAACCGGTGCTGCCGTGCGTGACGTGATCCGCGTCGTGGGGGCGCGGTATCCGCTGACCAGCCTGGTTGTCGTGCCGACTCGCGTTCAAGGCGCCGACGCGGTCCCTGAGATCGTTGCGGCCATTGAGGCCGTTGATGCATGGGGTGAAGCGGAGGTCATCATTGTTGGAAGGGGAGGTGGGTCGCTGGAGGATCTCTGGGCCTTCAATGACGAGTCGGTCGCGCGAGCCATCTTCGCCTGCGTAACGCCGATCGTTTCCGCTGTGGGGCACGAGGTGGACTTCACGATAAGCGACTTCGTGGCAGACGTGCGTGCGGCGACACCCTCGAGCGCTGGAGAGATCGTGGTTCGCGATCGCGCTGATCTGGCGCGCGAGATAGAACGTCTGGCGGTCAGACTGGAGATCGCCGTCAAGTTCACAACAGACAGACTGTCGGACAGGTTGAGGGTGCTGCGGACCGCCTATGGGTTCAGGCTCCCTGCAGCGTTTGTTGAGCGCCTGTCGCAGACCGTGGATGATCTGGAGAGACGGTTGGGAGCGGCTGCCGGTGTCTGCCTGGAGCGGGCGACGGGGGAGCTTGAGCGTCTACGGACCGGCTTGCGACTATCGGATCCTGCGCACATCATGGCGCGCGGCTACGCCGCCGTCGGAGTGCTGCCGTCGCTCAAGCCCGTGCGGTCCGTCGATGATGTTAGTGTGGGTAGTGGGGTTAGGGTAACGGTTGCCGACGGCTGGTTCGATGGCACCGTGGGAGAGGTGACACGGAAGCGGGGGAGGGAACATTGACCAAGACGAAGCCAACCTTTGAAAGCGAGCTTGAGAGGCTCGAGAAGTTCGTAGACAGACTGGAAAACGGAGAACTCGGACTCGAGGAGTCCCTGGATGCATTCGAAGAAGGAGCGAAGCTCGCGAAATCCCTGACGAAGATGCTGGACAAGGCACAGATGAGAGTGCTGAAGCTCACCACCGATGGGCAGGGTGAGTTTCTGCTGGACGAGTTTGGGGGTGACGCGGAGGGGTAGCGTGTTGAGATCTCTCAGTTCATATATGGCGGAGAGGCGTGAGCTTGTAGAGGATGCCCTCGAGCGCTTTCTCCCGGAACCCGGGGGGCGGTACTCGCGCCTCACGGACGCGATGCGCTACAGCGTTTTCTCCGGAGGAAAGAGGCTGAGGCCGATCCTTGCGATCGCGGCCTTTGAGATCGTGGGTGGGGAGGGGGACGCGATGCTCGTCCCGGCCTGCGCGACGGAACTCATCCACACCTATTCGCTCATCCACGACGACCTGCCGGCAATGGATGATGACGATCTCAGGCGCGGTCGCCCGACTTGTCACAGGGAATTCGATGACGCGTTGGCCATTCTCGCGGGAGACGCTCTCCTGACGCTGGCATTCGAGATAGTGACTCAGGAAGATGTTCTTGCTCCGGAGCGTGCTGCGGCCATCGTCCGGGAACTTGCGGGTGCCAACGGTTACAGAGGGATGCTGGGTGGGCAGGCGGCCGACATAGCGATGGAGGGAGAACTCCCAGACATAGGGGCCATCGAGTACATCCACGGAAAGAAGACAGGCGCGCCGCTTGCGGCAGCGGTGAGAGTGGGTACCATCGCTGCTGGAGCGAAGAGCATCGATATGGAGCGGCTGACGAAGTACGGGGAGCAGATAGGTTTGGCTTTCCAGATCGCCGATGATCTGCTTGACGAAACAGGCACGGCCGAGGAGATGGGTAAGGCCGTCGGTAAGGACCGGGGCCGCGGCAAGATGACGTATCCTGCAGTTGTTGGAGCGGAGTCAGCGATGATCCGTGCCCAGGAACTTGTGGATGACGCGATTCGATCGCTTGACGCGTACGGGGAGCGCGCGTGGGCGCTCACCGAGATCGCTCGATTCATAGTGAACCGTCGCAACTGATCCTTGGAGCGTTGATGATGACGAGACTTCTGGACGCCATCGACTCACCGCAGGATCTCCGGAAGCTGGATGTCGGGGAACTGGAGATGCTCGCGGAGGAACTCCGCGACGAAATCATCCGGGTTGTCTCGCGGACGGGCGGACATCTTGCTCCGAGCCTCGGTGTTGTCGAGCTGACGTTGGCGCTTCACTACGTGTTCGATTCCCCGCGTGACAGGATCGTGTGGGATGTGGGACATCAGAGCTACGCGCACAAACTTCTGACAGGCAGGCGCGAGCGCTTCCAGACTCTCCGGCAGTACGGCGGCATCTCAGGTTTCCCCCGCAGAGAAGAGAGCCCACACGACAGCTTCGGCACCGGCCACGCGAGCACATCGATCTCCGCGGCGCTCGGCATGGCGTGCTCACCCAAGTTTGCCGAGGAGGGCAGGCGGGCGATCGCCGTCATTGGAGACGGTTCGCTGACTGCAGGTCTTGCGTTCGAAGGATTGAATCAGGCAGGGCACCTCAAGCGTGATCTAATCGTGGTGGTCAACGACAATCGGATGTCGATCTCGAAGAACGTCGGCGCGCTGTCGCAGTATCTGACGAGGCTGAGAACAGCTCCAACCTACCACCGCCTCGAATCCGAGGTCTGGGAGATAATGGGGAAGATCCCGGCGATCGGCGAGAAGGCCCGCGATCTGGCGAGCCGGGCTCTCGAGGGGATGCGGGGCGTCTTCGTGCCTGGTGTCCTTTTCGAGGAACTGGGCTTCAAATACTACGGACCGCTCGATGGGCACAATGTAGGGCTTCTGATCGAAGCGTTCGAGCGTGTGAAGCACATAGAGGGGCCGCTACTGCTTCACGTCATAACGACGAAGGGTAAGGGCTATCAACCTGCCGAGGAAGATGCTTCGCGCTTTCATGGACTTGGTTCATTCGACAAGGCCACCGGGAGTCTCAAGGCCAAGCCGAAAGCCATCTCATATACGGAAGCGTTCGGGCGGACCTTGGTATCGCTGGCGGACGAGGATGAGAAGATCGTCGCGATCACAGCGGCTATGCCGGCTGGAACCGGACTCGCCCATTTCGCGAAAACGTATCCGGAGAGATTCTTCGACGTCGGCATCGCGGAACAGCATGCTGTGACCTTCGCGGCGGGTCTGGCCACGGAGGGGATGAAACCCGTGGTGGCCCTCTACTCGTCATTCCTGCAGCGCGCCTACGATCAGGTCATCCACGACGCATGTCTGCAGAATCTTCCCGTACGGTTCATGATCGACAGAGGAGGGATCGTAGGTGATGACGGTCCAACGCATCACGGTGTGTTCGATTTCAGCTTCCTGCGAACAGTCCCGAACCTCGTGCTGGCATCTCCGAAGGATGAGAACGAGCTCGCAGCGATGGTATGTACTGCCCTCAAGTACGACGACGGGCCGTTCGCCGTGAGATACCCCAGGGGTGCAGGTCTCGGTGTCAGAATGGACTTCAGGCCTGCGACGCTTCCGATAGGCAAGGCCGAGCGTCTGAGAAGCGGTACGGACGTCTGCCTTCTGGCCATTGGCTCCATGGTTGCCACGGCTCTGGAGGCCGCTGATCGGCTCGCTGAAGACGGCATATACGCGTCAGTTGTGAACGCGCGATTCGTCAAGCCGCTGGATCGGGATCTCATTCTTGAAGAAGCCGTCCGCACGGGACACATCGTGACCGTCGAGGAGAACGCTGTAGCAGGTGGATTCGGCGCCGCTGTAATGGAGCTCCTTCAGGCCGAGGGCGTCTACGGAGTGCGCGTTCGCAGTCTCGGTATTCCGGACGAGTTTCTGGAGCACGGCTCGCGCACACGCCTTCTCGCGAACTGTCGCCTGACGTCGGACGACATAGCTGAGAGCGCTGGAGCACTTCTGCGGTCGAGCCGGAACGTGCTGAGAGAGGAGGCCGAGAGATGAAGACGGTCGGCATAATCGCGAACACATCCAAGAGCGGCATAGGCACTGCCGCGGCTCACGTGTTCGAGTGGACCTCGCTTCACGATCTCACGTTGATTGGTGACGAGTCCTTCCGGGAGTTCGCGCCGCCGGCAGTTGCCTGTCTTGCAGAGACCGAGCTGATCGAGGCCGCTGAATTGATCTTTGCGTTCGGTGGCGACGGAACGCTCCTCACAGCTGCGCGGCGGATTGCCGTTGCCGGTCGTGAGACTCCGATTATCGGAGTGAACATGGGGAGTCTCGGTTTTCTCACCCAGATCGCCGAAGACGAATTCGTAGATGCTCTGAAGCGGCTCAGTCCGGATCAGCTCCCGATCAGCTCGCGGATGATGCTGTCTGTTGAGATCGCGGGTAGGGGCGAGAAGGTTCCTGCGCTGAATGACGTTGTGATTGCCAAGGGGGCTGATTCAAGAATGCTCTCGTTTGAGGCACGAGTGGACGGTGAGATCGTCACGCGGTACGCCGCCGACGGCCTGATTCTGTCGACGCCCACGGGTTCGACCGCTCACTCCGTATCAGCTGGCGGCCCGGTCGTCGCGCCCAATCTCAAGACCATGATAGCGACGCCCATCTGCCCGCACTCGTTGAGCATGCGCTCACTGGTGATCCCGCCATCGGCAGTGATAGAAGTCGAGATGCTGTCGTGCGACGAGAAAACGATCGTGGCGGCGGACGGACACAGGGCTTTCCGGGTATCTGCTGGAGAGACAGTGACTATCAGACGAGCTGTGCTGGATGCGCACCTGGTCGAGATCGCAGAGAGGTCCTACTACGAGATACTCCGGATCAAGATGCGTTGGGCCGGCGGCGTGCGGGAGCGGTAGATGATGACGCAGTCTCCGCGCCCGGCACTCCGGGATCTGACGAAGCTACCCAACGTCGTGACGCTCCTTCGGTTGGTGCTGGTTCCGGTGGCGCTTGTGCTCCTTGTCGGCGACAGACGGGAAGCCGCGCTGGCCGTTCTTGCTCTGCTTGCTGCGACGGACTGGGTGGACGGGTTTCTGGCGAGACGCTTGGGGCAAGTCACGACGCTTGGCAAGATCCTCGATCCTGTCGCCGATAAGGTCGCGGTTGCCGCACTCGTGATCTTCCTTGCCGCAAGAGGTGAGGTGCCCGTTTGGGGCGCCATCGTTGTGCTGGCGCGAGACGTCGGGATACTCATCGGTGCCCTCGCCTTGGCGCGGACCGCGTCGGATGTGCCACAGGCCGGCAGGGTGGGCAAAGCGACTGCCGTAGCGCTTGCCGCAATGGTGCTCGTGCACGTTGCCGACTGGCAGGTTGCTGAACCGATCGCGTTCTGGTGTGCCATGACGATGGTTGTTCTTTCGGGGGCACTGTACGCACGCACGATGCTGGCGGCGCGAGTGCGCCGGTAGAGAGGGTGTTTGCGCTCAAGTCGAATGGAAGACACACCGAAATCCGGGTGGTGGGAAATGAATGCGGGAGCTCTCGATAAGAGCAAGGTCTATCTGCTCAGACTCTACGATGGGAACGTCGATGATATCGCCGCTCGGATCGATGTGCTGCTCGACAGGAGCGGTCTCCGCAGCATTGCAAGCAGAGGTGAGACCGTTGCAGTCAAGATGCATTTCGGAGAGAGCAACGATACTGGACACGTGAAGCCGCGCTTCGTTCGCCGCATGATCTCCTGGCTCCAGCACGAAGGGATGCGGCCCTTTCTGACCGACACGAACACGCTCTACAAGGGAGCCAGGGGCGATTCAGTCGCGCACATGAGAGCCGCCGCGGAGCACGGGTTCACGTTTGCGGCGGTCGGAGCGCCCATCATCATTGCAGACGGGCTCAGGGGGACGAGCGAACACCGCGTCAGAATTGGCAGGAAGCATGTCGATGAGGCCTGGCTCGGCATCGAACTCGTGAAGGCCGACAGCATCCTGAGTCTCGCGCATTTCAAGGGGCATGAGCTTTACGGATTCTGGGGGGCCATAAAGAATCTGGGGATGGGGGGAGCTTCGAGAAAGGGGAAACTCGAGCAGCACTCCACCACCGGTCCATATGTGCGCGCTACTTGTATTGCCTGCGGGATATGTGCGTCGTGGTGTCCGGCGGATGCGATAGTCGTCGGAGAGAGAGCCGTCATAGATGAGAAGAAGTGCATCGGTTGTGCCGAGTGCGTTGTTGTTTGTCCGGAGGGTGCCGTGAGCATCCGCTGGGATGAATCTACTGACATCTTCCAGATGAAGATGGTAGAATACCTGAGCGCATTTGCGGCCATCAAGCGGGGGCGGATCGGGTACGTCAATTTCATCACCGATGTTCATCCACTCTGCGACTGCTATGGTTCCAGAAAGGTCCCGATAGTTCCTGACATAGGGGTTGTCGCTTCCCTCGATCCGGTGGCCATTGATCAGGCATCGTACGACCTCGTGAACGAGGCGCCCGTGGCGAGAGATGCCGGTCTCACGGCGACCTACAGACAGGGCAGCGACAAATTCCGTGATCTGCATCCGGATGTGGATCCAGCCATTCAGCTGAGATATGCCGAGGAGCTGGGTCTGGGAACAAGGGATTACGAACTGATAGAGATCGCTGAGAGCGCCCGTAGCTCAGCTGGATAGAGCACTGGATTCCGGTTCCAGGGGTCGGAGGTTCGAATCCTCTCGGGCGTACCACACATGGCCACGGTCGGCGACAGTTGCCTGCCGTGGCCGCACGGATTCGGTTCGAGCGCACCATCGGGAGTTTGCTGAGGTCTTGAATACGAGCTCACGGAGGTTTACATGAGAAGCTCAATTGTGATGGCGCTTGTCGTGTTGATGGCGCTGGGTGCCGTCGCCGCACACGGCGAGACAGTCTACTCGATCGCTCTCGATGGTGGAACGGCTGTGTTCG
>JAUWBY010000349.1 GCA_030609605.1 Candidatus Eiseniibacteriota bacterium | reverse complement strand
ATTCTCGAGCTCCGCTTCAAGCGCGGCGATATCCGTGACACCCGAGTCCATTGGTATCTCAATGAGCTCCAGGTCTGTCGCCATGAGATATGTCTTCAGAACGCTCCTGAGAGCGGGATTCACGGTGCTCGAAACAAGCACTCTCTTGCGGCGGCTGATCGCCGTTGCCATCAGCACAGCCTCGGCTCCTGCAGTCGCACCGTCGTACAACGAGGCGTTCGCGACATCGAGACCCGTGAGTCTAGTGATCAGAGACTGAAACTCGTAGATGGCCTGGAGGGTTCCCTGGCTTACCTCGGCCTGATACGGCGTGTACGCCGTGTAGAAATGCGGCAGTCCGGCGATGTGCCCCACCGCTGCGGCAGTGGCATGATCGTAGATGCCGCCTCCGAGGAAGGATATGACGTCGTCGGGCACCCGGTTCATGGCCGCGAGGTGCTGCATGTGGCGTGTGAGTTCGAGCTCAGACAACGGGCCGGGAACGTCGAGATCGCCTTCCGCGCGCAGCTCCTTGGGAATTCCGGCGATCAGGTCATCGAACGACTTCGCCCCGATCTCGCGTAGCATCTCCCGCCGGTCTTCGTCTGTATTGGGTACGTACGGCACTTCTATCCTTTCGTGTGGTCCTCATACTCATCGGCCGTCATGAGGCCGTCCACGGAGGACGCATCTTCAACCTTGAGATTAACGATCCAGCCTTCTCCGTACGGATCGGAGTTGATGAGATCGGGACTGTTCTCCAGAGCCGCATTCGCATCGACGACCTCGCCGGCGACCGGCGCATAGATCTCGCTGACGCTCTTCACCGACTCGACCGTCGTGAGTACGTCACCGGCGGCAACGTGCGTCCCTGCTGCCGGTAGTTCGACGAAGACGATGTCTCCGAGCTCGCCCTGCGCGTAGTCGGTCAGACCGATGAGCGCCTCGTCGCCCTCCATCTTCAACCACTCGTGTGATTCCGTGAATCTGAGATCCTGCTTGCTCATCCGTCACCTCATCAGATCGTCTGTCCCCGAATGCCGTTACCTATCTGCTGCGCACGGTCCCGTTCTTGTAGAAAGGGAGCGAGACCATTGCGGCAGGAATCATCCTGTTTCTTATCTCTATCTCGAGAGGACCGTCCGTTCCCGTAGCGACGTAGCCCATGCCGATGCCTTTCTCAAGACTCGGCGAGAATGTCCCGCTCGTCACAACGCCGACCTCGCGTCCCTCAGAGAGAATCCTGTGCCCGTGCCGCGGCACGCCTCTCTCCTTGAGTTCAAACCCAACGAGAAACTCCTTGGGTCCGTTCTGTTTCAACTCAAGAATCGCGTCTCTTCCGATGAAGTCGCCTTTCTTGAGCTTCGTTATCCACATGAGCCCGCTCTCGACCGGGGTGCGCTTCTCATCGATATCGTTGCCGTAGAGCGCGTAGCCCATCTCAAGTCGCAGCGTGTCCCGACAGCCCAAGCCAACAGGTTCGATCTCGAACTCGGCGCCCGCTTCCATGAGCGCGTCCCAAACAGAACTCGCTGCATGCGACTCGATGTATACCTCGAAACCGTCCTCGCCCGTATAGCCCGTCCGCGAGACAAGGACTTCCCGCCCGGCCACGTGAGAGGTCACGGACTGGTAGTAATCGAGCGACACCACATTTTCACCCGCGACCTTCGCGAGAGCCTTCTCGGCAAGCGGACCCTGGAGCGCAATGAGCGCCGTTTCATCCGACGCATCTCTCAGCTCTGTGTGCGAGCCGATGTGCGACCGGACCCACTCAAGGTCCTTCTCCTTGTTGCCGGCATTCACGACAAGCATGTAGCTGTCCGGCAGTCTGTAGACCAGGAGATCATCAATGAACCCACCGTTCTCATAACACATGGCCGAGTACTGGACGCGGCCCTCGTCGAGCGCAGACACCCTGTTCGTTGTTATCCGCTCGAGGTCGCCAAGCGCTCCCTCTCCCGACAGGTAGAACTCACCCATGTGGGACACATCGAACATGCCGATAGTACTTCTTACACGTCTGTGCTCATCAATGATACCCACGTACTTCATGGGCATCTCGTATCCCACGAAGTCGACGATCGTGGCTCCTGCCCTGATGTGTTCCTCGTAGAGCGCGGTCTTCACGCCGCGAGTCGTTCCGCTCAACGCTTGTTCCCTCCACCCGGAGTATC